>JBJFAF010000095.1:0-3143 GCA_051887755.1 Candidatus Coproplasma sp. | reverse complement strand
ACTTTATAAAGCTTTCGGGTATGATTTTAAGCCAGCCTGCCAAAACGACGTACTGAACCCTGTTCATTCTTAAAAGGTAGGTGAGCTGTGAATACAATTCCTCTAAATCGGGATAGTCCTTTTTAGCGAAAATCGCCGTCTTTATCCCGTGCTTTTTAGCCCTTTCGATTGCGCCTATCCCCTCCTTAGAGGCGATAAGGTAGGAAATTTCGCAGAAGCTCTGCTCTTCGTTTACGTCAATTATAGACTGAAAATCGGTGCCGCCGCCGCTGGCAAATACCGCTATGCGGGGTTTCATACGAGCTTAACTCCGCTACCTTTACAAGTCTTACCCAAAACTACACAGCTCTCGCCCGTGCTTTCAAGCTGAGCAATCGTAGCCTCCACGTCCTTTTTAGCGACGCAGACTACCATACCTATACCCATATTGAACGTGTTATAAATCTGCTGTTTTGTAAGCTTTGCCTTTTCCTGCATAATTTTGAAGATTGCGGGCACTTCGTAGGACTTGGTGTCTATTCTGCAACCGATGCCTTCGGGGAAGATTCTGGGAATATTTTCGATAAAGCCGCCGCCCGTAATATGAGCGATACCCTTGACCTTTACCTTTTCGATAAGTGCAAGAATGGAGTTGACGTAAATCTTCGTAGGGGTCAAGAGTGCGTCAATTATTCTGCAACCGAGCCTTTCGTCGTACTTTTCAAGCTCTTCCTTATTCTCGCCCCAGAGCTTTCTTACCAAAGAGTAGCCGTTGGAGTGAATACCGCTAGACTTGATACCTATAAGTATATCACCCGATTTAATCTTACTACCGTTGATGACCTTTTTCCTGTCGACTACGCCGACGGAAAAACCTGCGATGTCGTATTCGCCCTCGGAATAGAAACCGGGCATTTCAGCCGTTTCGCCGCCGATTAAAGCCGCACCACTTTGGCGGCAACCTTCGGCAACGCCCGATACGACGGTCGCAACCGTTTCAGGCGAAAGCTTACCGGTTGCGAAATAGTCTAAAAAGAACAAGGGCTTTGCACCCTGACAAACGATGTCGTTTACGCACATTGCAACTGCGTCAATACCGATTGTATCGTGCTTATCCGCAATAAAAGCATACTTAAGCTTAGTACCTACGCCGTCCGTTCCCGCAACCAAAACGGGGTCCTTCATACCCTTGGGCATCTGGAAGAAACCGCCGAAACTGCCTATATCGCCCAAAACACCTTCAGTATAAGTAGACTGAACGTGTTTACGCATAAGTTTAACCGCCTCATAGCCGCGCTCTACGTCAACGCCGCTGTCCTTGTAAGAAATAGCCATTATTTTCTCCTAACGTTTTAATCAAATTTTAATTTATCCGTTTCGTCGCCTTCGGGGGAATAGGGATATTCTCCCGTAAAGCAACCGAGGCAAAAGCCTACGTTTGCCGATTTGCACGTTTCAAGCAAGTGCTCGACCGACAAGTACTTTAAACTGTCCGCACCTATCTTTTCGCATACCGATTCTTCGTTCCTGTATGCGGCGATAAGCTGAGAATAGGTCTGAATATCGATACCTAAATGACACGGGTGCTTAACCATCGGCGAACAAATCCTTATATGAACCTCTGCCGCCCCCGCATCTCTAAGCATTTTTACAATTTTTCTCATCGTCGTTCCTCGGACGATTGAGTCGTCTATAATCAAAAGCCTTTTGCCGTTGACATTCGACCGCAGAGCATTCATCTTGACGTTTAAGCTGTTTTCCCTCTGTCTTTGGTCGGGCTGAATGAACGTCCTGCCGACGTACCTGTTTTTGGCAAGCGCCTCCACGAATGGCACGCCGCTCTGCTCGGAATATCCCCTTGCCGCAACGTTAGCCGAATCGGGCACGCCCGAGACGATGTCCACGTCCGCAGGGTAATATTTAGCAAGCAGTCTGCCCGCCTCTTTCCTCGCCTCGTACACGCTGCATCCGTCCAAAACGGAGTCGTGACGGGCAAAGTAGACGTATTCAAAAATACACATCTGACTGCACTTGGGCACGTCGTCCATCATATACGAGTGCAGACCGTTGCTGTCGATTACGACGATTTCGCCGGGCTTTACGTCACGAAGATAGGTTGCGCTGACTGCATCGAGCGCACAGGTTTCGCTTGCAACGACGTAATCGTCGATTGCCATACCGATACACAGCGGGCGTATCCCGTACGGGTCACGCACGGCAATCAGCTTGTCCGTCGTCATAACGACAAGCGCATACGAGCCCTTGAATTTAGGGCAGGCACGCCTTACGCCCGTTAGAATATCGCCGTCCGAAAGGCTGTTAATCATAACCGCCATAACCTCGGAGTCGATTGTCGTCTGAAAGACTGCGTTCGCCGCAACGAGCTCCTTGCGGAGCTGTTTAGTATTAGTTAAATTGCCGTTGTGCGCAAGCGCCATCTTGCCGCATTTACCCGTAAACACGACGGGCTGTGCGTTTAAAAGTTGGCTTGCGCCCGTAGTAGAGTAGCGGACGTGACCTATGGCGATATCGCCCTCGGGCAATTCGTCAAGCTTGCCGTTTGCAAAAATTTCCGACACTAACCCCATACCCTTATGGTAGGTTATCTTATCGGCAAACGATACGGCTATACCTGCGCTCTCCTGCCCACGGTGCTGTAGGGCGTACAGTCCGTAGTAGACGGAATAAGCTACGTTTCTATTTTCCTGCGAATAAACGCCGAACACGCCGCACTCTTCGTGCATACTATCAAAAGGAAGTTTTTCAGTTCTTAAATACATCGTTTAAAAATCTTCTTTATTTTAAATACACTGCTCTCTCACAGACTTTTAACGAGTTTTATTACACCTTTTAACTTATTTAATGCCTAATCTCTTGAAGATTTCCGCATAGGCGTCTTCCACGCCGCCTAAATCACGGCGGAAACGGTCCTTATCGAGGCTGACGTGCTTGGTCGTATCCCAAGTGTCGGCTTCCCAGAAACGGCAGGTATCGGGGGAGATTTCGTCTGCAAGTACTATCTGGTCGTGGAATCTGCCAAACTCAAGCTTGAAGTCGATAAGATCAATCTTCAATTCCTTAAAGAATGCCTTCATTGCCTCGTTTACTGCAAAAGCCATATTGGTTATGGTTGCAACCTCTTCCTTGGTAGCAAGGTTCAAAGC
>JBJFAF010000094.1:0-13387 GCA_051887755.1 Candidatus Coproplasma sp. | reverse complement strand
CGTCGATAAGTACGGGACCTTTGCGCCCTGAATTTGCAATATAAAACGCCTGACGGACGGTGTCTGCAAGTTCGTTTACGTCCTTGACGATGTAGTTGTGTTTGGTTATAGGCATAGTTATGCCAGCAATGTCGACCTCCTGGAAGGAATCTCTTCCGAGGTTGCTCAACGCTACGTTGCCCGTAATTGCGACCATGGGTATGCTGTCCATATATGCGGTTGCAATACCCGTAACGAGGTTCGTTGCGCCCGGACCGCTTGTCGCAATGCAGACGCCAACCTTGCCCGTAACCCTTGCGTAGCCGTCGGCGGCGTGCGATGCGCCCTGCTCGTGCGCAGTCAAGACGTGGTTGAGTTTGCCGTTGCGGTACAGTGCGTCGTAAATATCAAGTACCGTGCCGCCGGGGTAACCGAATACGGTTTCTACTCCCTGTTCGAGGAGGCAGTTTATTAAGATGTCAGCTCCTTTCATTTTCATATCCGTTTCTCCGTTTGGTTTATAATCTTTTTTTATAAAAATTATTATCGCTTATAATATCATAATTAAAGCCGTTTGTCAACTTGCACGGGGTGTAAAAGAGTATGAATTTGCTCAACTTGTGCATATTTTGCTTATAAAATGCTATATAGCTGTATAAAAATACAAAAAATTCCAAAGTTTTCCCCGCAGGAAAATATTTGCTCTGCCACGCCGTCGGGCAAAAACCGATTAGCGCTTGACAATTCTGCCTCGTGATAATATAATATTATAAATTATAATAGATTACTATACGGTTTTGCACGGGTGCGTATGCGCACGCAAGGTAATATACGGAAAAATCAAAGGAGGTAAGGCAATGATGAAAAAAGCGTCTAAGCGGCTTATAAGCGCAATAATCGCTCTCGTGGCAAGCGTGCTTTTGTGCATAGGCGTTTGCCTTGCCTGGTTTGCCGTAAACAACCAAGTAGAGGGTAACGGACTTCAGTCCCAACTGCGTGGCGAGGATATAATAAGCTTTGACGTCACCGCCTACTTCCTCGACTTTGATTCCGAGGCGCAAACCTATTCTATAGTCAACGGCAACCGTGACGATATTTTAGATTCAAGCGGTGACAAAATTACCGTAGACTTCAACGGCGACGGAATAATTAATAAGCAAGACGAAGATAAAGACGCAATGCGTCCCTTTACGTTAGTCGGTGCGTACACCACGGCGGTGCTGTTTAAAATGGACTATGTGCTCAAGGGCGACACTCAAAAGTATTTCAGGCTTTTTGCAGAGTGCCCCGAGAATACGAGGATAAAGGTCGTCAACGAGAGTTCCGCCTTTAAAAGCAACCTTTCCAACTCCATAGAGTTTTACAAGGCGGACGTGAACGGCTCCGATGCGGATATAAAAAACAACACCTTCCAAAAGGCGTCTATGGAGGAATTCGCATTCACCAACTCCGTACACGAACAGGTCTTTCACGTCGATTTGTACGATGGGATAAACGCCTCCAACTGCGGAGAAAAGAGTGCGGAGGACGATAATTTCCATTGTACTAAGTACGTTATTATGGACTACGACAGGGAAAGATTTACCTATCTTTCGTCGCTTATGTTGGAAAACGGAGGCGGGCTCAACTCGGTTTTAAGCCTCACGGGCGATATTACGCTTGGCATAGAGGAATACGACGAGGGTAAAACCGTAGTCCCCACGGCTATCGAGGTCGATACGCTTGCTAACGACTATTCCACGGCGTACACTCAGCCGAGCGGCGACGACGTTATTTCACGCAAATGGCAGTTTATAGTAACCTATTCCGACGGCAATAAAAAGATAATCGTCGGCACGAACGAAAAGTTGTCAAAAGATACGCTCGATACGACGACCGTAGGCAATCATTCCGTCACCGTAAGCTATACCGATGGCGGAGAAACTGTCTCCTGCGACGTTGACTATACGATAGGTCTCGTAATAACGGGCGGCACGGGCGTCGCAAAAGGAGACACTTTGCAGCTCTACGTATCGGGCGTCAGCGGCGATACGGCTGTAACTTGGTCGGTTGCAGACGGCACGGGCTCGGCAACAATCAGCGAAAGCGGCTTGTTGACGGGCGTTACGGAGGGCACGGTTACCGTAACGGCGACGGCAGGCGGTTATACGGCGACCTTCGTCGTCACCGTCACGGCGGAAAAAGTGGCGGTAACGGGCGTTATAATAAACGGTGCGACGGAAGTTTACGTTGGCTCAACCATAACTCTTACGGCGACGGTTACGCCTGAAAACGCAACGAATAAATCCGTAACTTGGACTATTACGAGCGGTTCGGAATATGCGACGATAGGTGCTACTACGGGCGTGTTGACGGGCGTTGCGGCAGGTACGGTTACGGTAACGGCGACCACGGCAGACGGCGGCAAGACGGCAACCCATACGGTAACGGTTAATCCAGCAGAAGTGCAGACCTACACTTATACTTTCTACAATGACGACGGCACGACCGTAATTAAGACGGCTACAATCAATTCGGGCGAAACAATCGTAGCCCCCGATAACCCTACCAAGACGGCGACGGCGCAGTACAGCTATACGTTCGACGGTTGGTACACGGCGGTAAGCGGCGGCACTAAGGTAACAACGTTCGGTGCGATTAGCGCAGACGTAAACTACTACGCACGGTTTACTCAAACATTAAATCAGTATACCTATACGTTCTACGATAGCGACGGCACGACCGTAATTAAGACGGAAACCGTCGATTACGGTACGACAATCGTAGCCCCTGACGAGCCGACTAAGGAGAATTATACGTTCGACGGTTGGTTCACGGCGGCAAGCGGCGGCACTCAGGTAACCGATTTCGGCACGATTAGCGCAGACGTAAGCTACTACGCCCACTGGTCGGCAGTAATTACCGAATACACGGCAGACGGCACTTATGCGCTTAATTTAAGCCAAGATAGTACTTTGTTTACTGTAACCAAGAGTTCTGGCGACGGTGGTTATAACACAACGTATGTCAAATTAGCTAGCGGTGATTCAATTACCGTGACAATGAAATTGCAAGCTGGTAAAGTTATAAAGGTAACAGGTTCAGCAGAGCCGTCCGATACGACAAAATCATCAAGCTTTATGATTACGGAAGGAACGGGTACTACGGGTGCGGTAGATAGCTACGGTAGCCAACTTGAAATATCTGGTACTACGGCTATCAATTATACGATTAACGTAACTAACGAAGGCATAATCGTGCTCAATATTACAAGGGGTTCTATTAGCAGTACGGGTTGCAAGATTACGGCACTTTCCGTAACGATTTCTGACCCTGCAACTGAAACCTATACGGTAATTTGGAATAACTACGACGGCACCGTGCTTGAAACCGACGAAGAAGTTGCGTACGGCACCGTACCTACCTATAACGGTGAAACGCCCACAAAGCCTGCAGACGCACAGTATACCTACACGTTCAACGGCTGGTCGGACGGCACGAATACCTACGGCTTAAGCGACACCCTTCCTGCGGTAACAGGCGACGTGACGTATACTGCACAGTTTAACCAAACAGCTATTGGTGGTGAGACAATCATCTACTGCGCAAGCGGTGATTCAAGCCTTACTGAAAACGGCGTAACCACAGTCACTATAAGCGGTAATTATACTACTAAATATTCGGTAACTATCGACGATAAAACTTTCAAGCCGTTAAAGATGGAAAGCTCGACGAGTATAACGTTCTCTCTTTCGGATACGTATTCCATAAAGCTTTATGTGGTTGACAGTGACAGCGGTGCTGCGTTAAGCACGACTATTAAAGTCAACGGCACGGCATACACTTCCGATAGCAACGGTATTGCCACGGCAACGGGTATTACGGGTGACGTTACGATAACCAAGGGCGGAACCTGCAACCTGTGCTATATTGTTCTTACTAAAACTGATTAAAAAAGCGGTGTAAGTACAAAATATTATAGTTTTACTCAATGGGATTGCCGCGGCGTTTTACGCATCGCTATGACGGTAAAAAATTAAGGGCAAAAAAAGGCTATGAAGACAAAGGCGTTAAAAATCATCAACTTAATAGTTGCCGTGTTGGTCAGCGTGTTTGCGCTCGGCTACGCCTTTGCTTGGCTTGCCGAAAGCCGTAGAGCGTCCGAACAAGATTTCAACGGTTCGTCGGGGCAGGCGTACTTTGCCGGCGGCGAGGGAACTGAAGAAAGCCCCTATCAAATCAACGATAAATACCACCTGTATAACCTTGCTTGGCTACAAAACACGGGCAAGTTGGACGGTGTTAAATACTACTTTGAGTTGACGGATAACGTTACTATTCCAAGCGACTTTTGGCTGCCCCCTATCGGCACGGACGATTATGCTTTCGCCTCCGATTTCAACGGTAACGGATATAAAATCACTAACCTTAAGGTAACTACCGACAGCTCTAAACTGGCGGGCGTTGTCAGTGGTACTTCGGTTAAGTTTTCTAATGCGGTAGGTATGTTCGGTATGACCGATGCGGGGTCAAATATTCATAACTTTATACTTGAAAGCCCCGTAGTAGAAGTCGCAAACGCGAACGCCACTTATTCTGCAAGCGCAAACAGGGTTGCGGGAATAGCCGTAGGGCACGTTGCAAAGGACAGTAAAGTTTCTTCCATTGGCGTGCTGGCTGACCAAACGGGTACACAGCTTTTAATTAATAAAAGCAATTATTCGACCTTTAACAGCATAATCGGCGAGCTTGCGGACGGCGTTGAATCTTCCGTAACGGGCGGCGGACATACAAGCGGCGGCGGTTCGGGTGCAAACTTCGGTTCAAGTTTGGACGTCGACGGTATGCTTACAAGAATTTATAAAATATTAGAGAACAAGAAATCGTCAACTCCTTCATCTTATCTTCCTGATATTGATACGCAAAACGATTATCCTGTAACTGCAAGTCTTAATAATATTCCATTTGTTGTTACTGATGAATCTACTTACGTGGGTGCTGAAGCAAAAGAAGTAGTGGCAAATACGAACGTTGGTTATTTTTGTGGTAACCAAAATAAAATAAATAAAAAGACTATTACTTTTGCAACTGATTTTACTGCAACATATGAAAATCCGAGCGACCCGAATAGTAAAATAACATATAGTTGGTCTGGTGGTGTTCCTAAAACGTTCTTTACACGAACTGGTGATAATGCAACCACTACAAGTGAAAATATTAAAGCAATGACTGACGAAGAAATTGCAGCATTACCTACTGCACTACAGGCGTTTTTATCTGAAGACAATGCGAACAAGACACATTATGCTGTAAGATTGCAACAAAGGTTTGAGTTTACAGAGGGTAACGATGGAACTAAATATAGTAAATTTCCTTCCATTTCATACTATGGAAATACTTATACTGACGTGTATCTGCCAAACAATGGAATTTGGGTAAAACCTAAAGAAGAAGGTAAAATGCGTTTTTTAGTTTTGACAGATAGTGACGCGGTCAGATTTACGTTGTATAAAATAACGCGAGATGTTTCTGATATAACGTACGATTCCGAAACTGAGTTTTTACAAAAGTATTTTAGAAAAAGCATATCCGGGACTACAGTTTCTTTGCGTTCGAAAAATTTGCCGGCAGACGCTATTATTTACTTTGAATACGATGTTTCAGATATAGGCAACAACGTAGAATTTTTGTTGGGTAATGATGATAAAGATAAGGGTGCATACTTCTTGTATCTCGATATCGGTTCAAGCGGAACGGACGGCGACGAAGATACGGGAAAAGTAGACTATGATAAAGCCGTATCGGCGGTGGACTTTATCTACGACGGCGTTTCTATCGCTCAAGAAGACGATACATCGGGAAATTCTGCGTTTATTATGGGCGACTTTATAATTCAGTCGAGCGGCAAACTGTACGAGGCGACGGGGACGAGTATCTACTTTGAAAACTTGAGTACCGTTCTCAAAATAGTTTACCTGCGCAAGGCGGCAGGTTCGGCAACGACTATGGAGGTAACCGTCACGGGTACGACGGATAATACCAAGGTTAGCGCAACTAAGGCGGATAAGGTTGATTTTACCTTCAATGCATAATAAATTATGATTCACTCATATGAAAAAAGGCTTTAAGGACGACTTAAAGCCTTTTTTGCATATGGTAATTTTTAACCTTAATCTCGCTTTCCCTGAAGAACAGGGAAAGTGTCACGAGTCTTAACGAGTGACGATAGAGTTTGAAACTTCTAATACTCTTTACTACCGAAATATCAAACTCTTCCGTCATACACTGCGTGTATGCCACCTTCCCTATTCTTTAGGGAAGGTTAAACTATGGTTACAATTAATTATAAATAATCCTCCCATACCCAACGAGATTGCCACGCCGTCCGCAACTAAAGTTCCGTCCGTCTCGCAATGACGACCTTTATCTAACCCCCGGCACTTCCGCGTCATTGCGAACGAAGTGCGGCAATCCCAAAGTCCCAACCGTCTAAAAAAATTCCGCCCATAATCTTGCTTTCCCTATTCTTTAGGGAAGGTTAAATTAATGTCATAAGTATTATTTTGCCCCCAAATCCATGTTTTGTAACTTAATCTGCCCCGTGCGGCATATGCTTTATTATTGCGGTATTTTTAAGGCATATGCCGAAAGCCGCAACTAAGGGGGGCGTATGTGCGGAATTGCAGGTGTGGCGTTAAAGAGCGGTAACGCCGTAAGCGAAGTTTACGGCGGACTTAAGCGGTTGGAGTACAGGGGTTACGATTCGGTAGGTATAGCCGCACTATGCGAAAACAAGCTGACCGTGGTCAAGCGCAAGGGCAGGGTTGCAGAGCTTAAGACCGCCGTTGAAACCTTAAGCGGAAAGACGGCGATAGGTCACACCCGTTGGGCAACTCACGGTGCGCCCTGCGTTCGTAACGCTCATCCCCATGTATGCGGCAAAATCGCAGTCGTCCACAACGGAATTATAGAAAATTTCCGTGAACTTAAAAAAGAGCTTGAGGGGCAAAACCACACCTTTTCATCCGATACCGACAGCGAGGTGATTGCCCACCTAATAGACATTAACTACTCTCAAAGCGAAAAAAGCGTTCCGCTTGAAAGGTTGATTTCCGCCGTAGCCGATAGCGTAAAGAGGCTTAACGGCTCGTTTGCGATTGCCGTTTTGTGCGAAGATTTCGACGGGATAATAGCCGCAAGATATAAGAGCAACGCCGTAGTCGGTTTTTTAGAGGACGGCGTGTGCCTGTCAAGCGATATACCCGCCCTGCCTACGGGGGTGGATAGCGTCGTCGTATTAGAGGACGGCGACGTAGCCGCAATAACCGCTCAAAACGTGACCTTTTACGACTTTAATCTACAGCCCGCAGAGCGGCGTGTAAGGAAGATATCCCCTGTTCAGCTGAGTTTGGGTAAGGGGAGTTATCCCCATTTTATGCTTAAAGAAATCTACGAGGCGGAGCGTACCGTAACCGACACGGCGGAGGGGTTCTTCCGCATTAATCTACCCGTTTTACAGGAGTTGATTGCAGGGGCGGATAAAATAGTTTTAACGGGTTGCGGCACTGCGTACAACGCCGCACTTGCCGCCGTGCGGTATTTTGAAGAGCGTTGCGATTGTTTTTGCGTTGCCGAGGTGGCGAGCGAGTTACGCTATAAAAAAGTGCGGGTAACCGAAAAAACCCTGCTATTAGTCGTGACCCAAAGCGGCGAAACGGCGGACGTGGTGGGTGCGGCGGAGGAATTTAAAAAGCTCGGCGCAAAGGTGGTGGCGATAACCAACTGCGGGTATTCCGCCATAACCTTAATCGCCGATTTGGTAGTGCCCGTGTGCGCAGGGGCTGAAATCTGCGTTGCCGCCACTAAGAGCTATTTAGGTCAGCTTGCCGCATTGTATCTTACCGCCTCCCTTGCACGGGGCGTCGAGGCGGCGCAAGCGGCTAAGGGCGAGCTTTTGGAGGTTGCCTCGCTGTTTGGTCAAGTGTTTAACGACGATAAAAGCGCAGAGCTTGCAAAGGACTGTATAAAGAGCAGAGCCGTCTTTTTTTTAGGGCGAGGGTACGATAGCGATGCGGCGGTGGAGGCGGCGTTGAAATTAAAGGAAGTCAGCTATATTTTCAGCGACAGCTACCCCGCAGGCGAATTAAAGCACGGCACGCTTGCGCTCGTGGATGGAGAGACGCTCAGCGTGATTATAGTCGGCGACGAGAGGTTTGCCGACAAGAGCGAGAGTACTATAGAGCAAATTATATCCCGAGGCGGCAGGGCGGCGGTTATAACGGACAGCGGTGCGGTTGCCGCAAGGCTTGCGGGCAGGGCAAAGGTGTGGCTATTGCCGAAAAGCAAGCCCGCCCTGTCAATAATGCTATCTGCGGCGGCGTTGCAACTTACTGCCTACCGTGCGGCTGTACTTTTAGAGCGCAACCCCGATAAACCGAGAAATCTCGCAAAATCGGTGACGGTCGAATAAGTGCTAAAAATAGCAGGTGCGTAAAATAAAAAAACCGTAAAAAAACCGCCCTGCGGCGTTTTGAACAAAACGCCGCAGGGCTAATCGCATTTATATATTAATATGGTTATATATTATTCAAGATATTTGGCTTTTAATATTTCTATATCTTCGTCGGTGACGCCGAGCTCCGCCTTGCAGTAGTTTACCACGCTACCGTATTTCTCCTTAATCTCGTCTACGGCGTCAGTTAAAAATCTCGGCTTAGCCTCCATCATAACGAGCAATATTCTCTTAAAGCGCAAAGTAGCGGGAATGGTGTGAATTGCCAACCTGTTCCAAAAGAATTTCTTGTGTTGAAAACGCACTGACGCCAAAAAGTCCGCAAGTATATCCTGTTCGCTTACGCCTAAAAGGGACTCGACGAGCATTGCCACTATGCCCGCCCTGTCCTTGCCGCCGCTACAGTGCCAAAGTACGCACCCGTCGTTTTCAATAATTTCCCTAAGGACGGCGGTTAAATGGCGTTTGGGCTCTTCGCTCATAAGTATAGAGCGGTACATTGCCGCCATATAGTTGTCCGCCGTGCCGAACTCCGACTTTATCCTCCTTGCCTCCTTGACCATAGTAATTCTCATACTCTTATCTCGGGTAATTCCCGTGGTCGCAGTGCATAAAAGGGGTTGATGAACGTACTTAACGCCTTCCCATAAGGTGTCGGGCGATTGCTCTATTTCGGTAAAAATACGCAAATCTATAACGGTAGTTACGCCTATCTTTTTAAGTGCGTCTACCGTTTCAGGCGGAATTTTATCAAGCTTGCCGCTACGGATAAGCTTGCCGTATTTAATTTTTTTGCCGCCTTCTGCCGTAAAGCCGCCCAAATCTCTCGTATTGAACAGCTTTTTCAGGTGCAGGCGTTTAATCTGCGTTGACATACCTTTATTATAAAATATAATGCCCCGTCCGTCAAGTATTATGCAAAAAACGTTTCGTCTCGCCGCTGATTGCCTAAGGTGCGGACGGCATCGACCCGCCCTTTTAGAAAAAAATGTTAAATTAAACTAAACAATGGGCGTATTTGGTATAAAATAACAAATATTGTTAAATTATCACAATTTTATATTACAAATTTTGCAAAAATTTCACAAAGATAATTGTGAATTTATATTGACAAACAATAAATATGTGTTACACTGTTAGTGTAACTGCGCTACAGTTATAAACGAAAAAGGAGGAAAAAAGATGAAACGTGGAGCAAAAGTGTTTACGGCTACGGCCGTAGCGTTGGCGATGTGCGTGCCGTTTGCGGCGTGCACTAACGGAGAGGGCAAAGGCGGAGTAACTAAATACACGGTAACGTATTACGACCAGGACGGCGTTACCGTGCTGTTGGAGCAGTCCGTTTCGCAGGACGGCAAGGCGTACGATTGGACGCCCACTAAAGCAGGATACGAATTCGACGATTGGTATACGACTACAGGATTTAACGTCGAATACGACTTTAGTACGGCTGTTACAGGCGATTTGAGCATTTATGCAAAATTCGAGACTGCCGCTACGCCTATTAAAAATTATACGGTTACATATTACGACGGCACTGAAACGCTTATGAAACAGACCGTTTCAGACGGCGAAAAGGGCTATGATTGGACGCCCAAAAAGGACGGGTGCTCGTTTGAAGGTTGGTATAAGACCGCCGATTTCGCTTCTGCGTTTGATTTTAGCGAAGCGATAACGAAGGATACGGCGTTGTACGCTAAGTTTAGCGAGGACGTTAAACAGTTCCCCGTAACATTGGCAGCGGACGGTAAGTCGTTTACTTACGGCTACGAAGGCTCGGAGAAGACAGTTGAAATAAGCGAGAAGGCAATTTATGTGGACGGCAGGCTTTCCGATGAAGAGATAGAGGGGTTCGACAACGTCTATAATTCGTTCAAACAGGCTATGGACCACCTTGTAGACGGCACGGAAAGCGAGCCGATGCAGATGTATATCGCCCCGTACGTTTATTGGATACATAATCCCGATTCCACCGAAACTTCTGAGGCGTACGGAATAGTGAAGACGTGCCAAAACCTCCATATTACGGGTTTGACGGACGATGCACGCAACGTCGTCATAGCGGCTAACTACGGTCATAACGAGGGCTACGACGGCGGTAACTGGACTATGTTCAATATAACGGGCGACGGGCTTACTTTAAAGAACCTTACGTTCGGCGATTATTGCAACGTAGATTTGGAGTATCCTCTTAATCCTTCGTTGAACCGTGCGAAGAGGACTAATAACGTAACGCAGGGACAGATAGCGTCTTACAGCGGAGACAAGCTTTACGCAGAAAACGTACGCTTTATAAGTAGGCTCAATATGATGCCTTTCAATAACAGCAAACGTGCGCTCTACGTCAATTGTCATCTTGAATCTACGGACGACTCGCTCAACGGTTCTTCGCAGGCGGTATATCTCAATTGCGATTTTGAATTCTACAGCTCTAAGCCTTGGGGCGGGTCAAGCGGCGTTACGCTACTCGGCTGTCAGATGAAAATTACGCACTATAACGTAGGCGATACCGTTTCTCAATACCTTTCCAAGGGTGCGGGTCCTTACGCTGTGATAGACTGCGAATTCATCGACGACTACGATATTCCCGTATCGATAGGTTGGTCCGACGTAATAAGCAATACATACAGAAGTTATTATTCCAATGTTAAGCATAACGGAACGAATATAACTATGGACGACGGCGGCAAGACGCCCGACGCAGGCGTCGACTTAACGGGTACCGACGCACTGAAGGCGTATAAGCTGACCGACGGCGACGAGGTTATTTATAACGCATACAATCTCCTCCGTGGTACGGACGATTGGGACCCTTTGGGACAGAAGGAGAAAGTTACCGCTCTCGGCGCTACCGACGTGCCTTTGAGGGCTGTTGCATACACTGCAAAAACTTCGTCCATATGGGGTACAAGCTATACGTCGAGCGCAACTATAGAATCGGGCAACGGCGTTGCAACAATAAACGTCGACGTATTAGGACGTCAGACTACGAACTATCTGGAAGGATTGACCATCGATTGGCAGATTAAGGATGAAGATAAGGACATAGTAAAATTAACGCCTTCGCAAGACGGATTGAGCTGTGAGGTTGAAGGTATCAACACTCAGGAAGAGGCAAAGGTCGTTATCGTTACAGCAAAATTGTCCAACGGGCTTGAAGGGGTTGTAGCTCTTACCGTAAGACCTACCGTCCTGCCTGCGCCTGAATTTATTTCCGACCCCGTTATAGTGCAGAATTCGGACGGAACGGCACAGGTTAATTACACGCTCGACCTCGGTACTCGTGCGGATATGTCAAGAATAACCTGGTCCGTATGCGACGACGCACTCGGAACGAACCCTATAGAGATAGCGGTAGGAAGAAGTACCACTCCTCTTAAAAACATAACGCTTTCCGAGGCGTACGTTGGTAGATATTTACAAGTTTCTGTAGAGAGTAAGAATATCCGTTCCGATTACGGCGAGGCAAAAGTCGTGGTTGCGTCCGAACCTATTACGGCTACGGGCATACAGAAGAGCAATACGCTTAATCCCGATTTGTCCATAATGTCAACGAAGGCGCAGAAAGAACTTATAGATGGTTTCTGGACTTTGGACGCATATATCCCCGCCGATACTCAGAAGGGTTATATCCCTCTCGACGGCACTGAAGAGGATACCAAATATTCGGCAAAGGTAAGCAATTGGACGACGGTTAACGACCAGAGCTGGGCTTACGGCACGGGTGCAAAGAACGGTTTCCTTGATTACAGCGGTATTTATCATACGGGCAGAGGTGCAAGAATGCGCTATTCGGCAATCGGCGACGATTTCGGCGATATGGACGTCACCTTAAAGCTTGCTCCTGGTAAGACTGCCGCACAGGGATTCGGTTCCGATTATCAATATATGGATATAATGATTAAATTCGACAACGAAACGTTGACGGGTTACGGTCTCCGTATCTACAGGAGGAGCGGAAATTCTTGCGAATTCGTCCTTATGGAACACAAAGACGGAAAGAGTAAGGAAATCTGTACGCCTATTCAGTCTTCGGCATATTTGACCGAATGTACGGTAAGAGTATGGACTGAGGGTACTAAACTGTACGCTCACGTCGAATCGTCCTCGTCTCAGGCGGCGACGATTGCCGAAGCGAACGGCTATGCGGCAACGGTTGATTTATCTGCGGATATCGTAGGAAACAGCTACGGCGACTTCTGCTTGATAAATACGGGTACGACAGGTGATAATACCACTTATATCGGCGATATATCCATAGAGTGGAAGGAAAAGCAGAGCTAAACTTTTAAATAAGTTTAAAAAACTAATAAAGGGTGCGTAGGTACGGTTTGTGCCTACGCACCCGATTTTTTTAAGAAAATAAAAAAAATTGTGAGTAAAATGTTTAATATGCGAAAAGCGGTTTTATATTAATAGTGTAGAAAAACGAAAAAGGAACGAGAAATGACGGATAGAGAAAACTTTGCAGGCGATACGGCTGCTGAAGAAAACGCAACCGAACAGGCTGTAAACGAACAAAACGCCGAAAACATCGAACCCGCCGAAAACGAAAATACGATTTCAAACGAGGGCGATTTAAACGCAGAGCTTGAAAAGGCAAATGCGGCGGCAGAGGACTATAAGAGAAAATGGTACGCCGTTTCCGCCGAGTACGATAACTACCGCAAGCGCACTAAAGAGGCTGTGGCAAACGCCTTTGCGGACGGCAAGGCGGAGGCAATCTTAAAGCTGTTGCCCGTTGCGGATACGTTCGGCTATGCCTACGACGGTGCGTCCGACGAAAAGACGAGGGCGGGAATAGATAAGATAGTTAAGAACTTTAACTCGATACTCCTTTCGATGGGCGTTGAAGAAATCCCCGTAAATGCGGGCGATAGTTTCGACGAGGCGACTATGGAGGCGGTTATAAATCTC
>JBJFAF010000093.1:0-13408 GCA_051887755.1 Candidatus Coproplasma sp. | reverse complement strand
AGTAAAATTTTTCAGGTGGGAATAATATTTCATCTAAAATAACAAAATGGCTCTTGTGCGGTCGCTTGTCTCGGAAGGGCGGCTGGCGCCGCCCTTCCGAGACAAGCGACCGCATTTTTATTGGCTGCTTTAGCTTAATAAAACCCCAGTACTACTGGGGGTAGATAAAAAGCTTGCTAACAAAAAGTAGGATAAATAAAAACCTCAAGTTATAATAGAGATGGTTTGGCAACCGCATCACTAAAAATAACAGGAGGTTTTTAACGAAATGAAAAATGAAATAAATAGGACGGCACATTCAACATATAGGTGTGAGTATCACATAGTATTTGCACCAAAGTGTAGACGGCAGATAGTATATAGTTAGATAAAGTACGGCGTTCAAATAGAGGCGTGGGCGCCTTTCGGCGAAAGCATAGGATATATGTTAACCAACCCCGTCATTGGCGAAATCGGCAAGAAGTACAACAAGACGGTGGCACAGACTATCCTGCGTTGAGAACTTCAAAGGGTAATTGTTATTATCCCTAAGTCCACCCATATCGAAAGAATGGAAGAAAACTTCAACATATTAGACTTTGAACTAACCGCCGAAGATATGAAGACGATTGCAAGCCTTGACAAAAAGCAGAGCTATGCGGAAATTAAAGCCAAAACGTGCATAGAATGGCGAGAACCGCCGTAACCGCAACGGGGACGCTGACGGTATCGTTTCCATTATGTGAATAAAGTTCTGCTGTGGCTGAAAAAGGGGCGGCGAGCAGGGAGAATAATAGGCATTTCCACCAGACGAGCGGACTAATCAAAAGCAAAATCGCCGCTCCCGTTATAAAAGATGTAATCGCCATAGCCGCCGTTCCCTCCCAGGTTTTATGAGAATCGGCAAAACGGAGGGAGATATGGTGTTTTCCGAACCGTTTCCCCACTAATGCCGCCGCCGTATCGGCTATGCCCCAGACGAGTATAGCGGTTACTGCAATATACTGCTTGTTCAAAACGCCGCAACAGAGCAGAGCAAGCGCAATATGCGTGCCGAATAAGAGGAACAAACTCTTCTTGACTTCCCCGGGCTTGCGCTCAATGAAGAGGTTAGTATATCCCTTCCACTTTTCTAAAAGGCATAGGACGGGGTAAACTATAAGGCAGAATAGAATTGCGCAGATGACGGCTGCCTCCCAACTTTTTGCAACGTACAGCATAAAGATAACCGAGCCCATAGCGGGGAACTGTAATAGCTTTCTCGCCACTTCGCTCGGCATTTTAAAGCAAAGCCGCAAAAGCACGATTACCACGACGATGCCGAGGATAAACAGCAGATACCACCCCATACAGAGCAGTACTTGCACTATAATGCCCGACGAAACAATCCATTCTCTGTAATTTATACAAAGCATAGTTATTCCGAGAACGGTAAGGACGGCACCCGTTACCAAGCCGACAATCTTCGGCTTTACTCTGTTTGCGAACTGTGCTGAGACGATTGACGCAATCGTTTCGGTAACGACGCAGATTGCAAGGAATTGCCAGTCTTCAAGGATAATTGCAGGGGCGATTAAGGAATGGCTTATAAATGCAATCAGCGCAGTGAACGTCATTATGAACGTGCTCGTGCCGACCGCCGATTTTCTGTCCATACCGAGAAAAGCCGTAAAGACCACCAACATCATCATTCCGCCGCCTGAACCTACGAAACCCGTGCCGAAACCTATGGTCAAGCCGAAGAACAGTGAGACGGCTATTCCCTTCCAGTCCAACTTTTCTCCCTTTGCGACGGAGACTTCCCTCTGAGTGTCGGGCTTGATAAGAAAACGAAGTCCTATTCCCACGCATAAAATCAGCGAAAAACTGCCTAATACGACGTTGCCCGCCAAATAGGCGACGTAACTGCCGACTATACAAGTGGCGATAATGCAGGTCATCATTATCCACCCACGCTTTAAGTCTATGTTTTTATGCCGTATATAGATGCCCGTAGTAAAGGCAGAGCCGAGGATATCCGACGCCAGCGCAATAGCCGTAGCGTGATAAACTCCCGCCGTACCCGCAAAGGTAGGGCAGAGTACTATCATAATCGGCACCATCACGGTGGCGGCGGACAAGCCTGCAAGTCCCGTGCCCACGCCTGCGCCGAGGGAGGCAATAAAACACCAAAAATATTCCATATCGGTCTCCTTGACAATATCGTCGTTCTCCTTTAAAATTATAATCGACATGTGTCGAATTTGCAACCGACAAATGAGCCGTAAGTGTTGATTTTCGTTGCGGCAAGAGGCAGGATAGGAGTAGGGATAATAAAAATGAAACCTAATCAAAGGATAGAAAACACTAAACGGTTGATATACGGCGCTTTTTTGCCGCTATTAAAAGAGAAGGGCATACACGGTATTTCTATTCGGGAGCTGTGCGAAAAGGCGGGAATTAACCGCACTACGTTTTATAATCATTACGGCAGTCAATACGACGTCTTGGCGGAGATGGAGGACGTCTATCTCGGGGAAATCGCAAAAGCTTTAGAGCATGCGGACGTCACGAGTAAAGATAGCGTTCATTCTCGAGTAACCCTCGTGCTTAGATTTATTCTCGATAATCTTGAGCTCTCGTCTATGTTAATAAATAATAACGTTGAGGAAACGTTCGCTAAACGCCTGTTTTCGTTGCCTAAAATCGAAGATATGTTAAGCGTTGCACTGTCGGCTATCGAGGACGAAAAGATTAAAACCGCCACAATCACGTTTGCGATTTACGGCAGTTATAAGGTGTTGCAGGATTGGCTTAATAATCCCGAACGCATCAGCCCCGCCGAAGAGACGGAGTTGATACTCGGGCTTGCGGGAAGGGTGTGCAGGCAAAACATATAAAAAATACGAACCGTTTTTAGAAAGCGGTTCGTATTTTTCTTCTTCGATTGTTTTAAATTAAAACCTTAATCGCCATTGCCGAGCAAAAATGCGGCTGAGTAACTTTGAGGCTGAGTAAAATAGGGTAACAGCCTAATTAAACCAAGCTCGTCTTATTCAATATAACGTTGCTTATCGCCCCGAGCCCTACGGCGAAAATCGCTCCGCCCGCAAGGCATAATATTGCATTAAGGAAAGTTGCGTCAAGCGGCGTTATCATAGGTATCATCATAAAGAGGAGCATACTTGCCGCAAGCGAACCGAGAATAGAAATCCACAGTCTTCGTTTACCTACGACGCTGAGGAGCAGGGCGATTGAAACGAACACTGCGACGAGGAATATTTTGGAGAACATACACGCAACTATTCCGCCTGCGCCCTCCGTACCCGTATCGAATGAAATCCCCGCAATAACACCGCCGAGCATTGCGCCTATAAAGTAGGCGATTATCAAAATGACTCCGCCTATAAAGCCGACGGCGGTTTTCGATATGCAATAGTCGGTCTTTTTTGAGCGGACGGTGAAAAGGTTTTTCGCATAGCCGCTTGTAAAATCGTCGGAGACGAAGATACATACGAAGACGGCAATAAGAAAATAAATTAAGTTGATATTGCACATTCCCGTCAAGTCCATTCCCATAGCCGAGCCGCTGACCGAACCTATAGACTGCCATACGTTTGTAAAACCGCTCATGGCAGCCTCTACGCCCGACGAGGCGTCTGCCGCAGTTCCCGACAGCGTAGTCGTCATAATGAGAATAAGTACGGGAATGACTAAGCTTACGCCCGCCATTATATATATAAGCGGCGTAGTGAACGCTCTGCGGAAGTCTACTTTCAACATACTTTTCAGTAACCCGCCGAATTTTTGCCTTTCGAATTTAATCATTATCTGTCCGCTCCTTCGCTCATCAAGTCGATATAGTATTCCTCTAAACCGATTTTATCGGTTGCGAGTTCAGTGACGAGTACGCCGTTTGAGTAGAGGTATTCCGCAATCTCCTCCGCCTTAACCCCATCGTATATGTGCAGACAGCCGTTTTGGTCCGTCACTTTGGAAAACTTTTCCGTAAGCAACGCTTTAGCCTTGCCCATATCCTTCGTGCGCAACGCAACGTAGGTGGGGCAATCTCCGTTCAGCTCTTCGGCGGTCATCTCTCTAATCATCTTTCCTCTGCGGATAATTCCGTAGTGGGTGGCTATCTTTTCAAGCTCGCCTAATATATGCGAGGATATTACGACCGTACGTTTGTAATTTTTGGTTATATCCAAAAGCACTTCCCGCATAATTCTCATACCGTCTGCGTCAAGACCGTTTATCGGTTCGTCTAAAACGAGCAGGGCGGGATTGCCTAAGAGCGCCATCGCTATACCTATACGCTGTTTCATTCCAAGCGAGCAGTTCTTAAATTTATTCGTCGCAGAGCCCTCCATACGCACGATTTTAAGGACTTTCCGCACCTCTTCTTCGGCATTTTTAATGCCGAGATTTGCCGCCTGCAACAGCATATTGTTCCAAACGCTGTAGTTGGGGAAACAGCCGGGGGCTTCGATTAAAACGCCGATTTTCGCACGAACGTCGGGGTCGGTATAATCCCGCCCGAACAGCTTAATCTCTCCGCCGCTCGGAACGAGCAGTCCGCAGATAAGCTTTTCGGTCGTCGATTTGCCCGAGCCGTTTTCGCCGATAAAGCCGTAAATCGCACCCTGCGGTACGGTCATATTCAATCCGCAAACCGCCTGCTTGTCGCCGAAATTTTTATTAAGATTTCTTATTTCTATTGCGTTCATACGGTCTTATTGCGCCCTCCTTCGTCGTTATCGTTATTATTTCTCTTCAATAGCTTATCCGTAGGGGTGAAAAATTTTATCATACCGCTTTCTGTAAAGGGAATATCGGCTCGTTCAAGCTGTGCTAAAAAAGCTTTTACATATCTGTCGGACGGAAAATTCTGTTTAAAATCGAGTGTAAAACAGTCCCCGCAGGAAATCATATTTATTCCGAGCCCCGTCGTCCCCGAATTGTAGAGGTGCATACTCTCTATGAACCGTGCGTTTTCGCCGAGTGTTATTTGCCCGAGATAGCTTATAACGTAGGTGTTCAGCGTCATTCCCTCGAAAAACGCCATTACGCCTCGCTTTTCCTCGTAGGAGGGGAGGGCGTCGAGCTTGTCGAAGAGTTTTAGCATAGAGTTTGCCTCTCGGCGGCAGAAATCTCTATCCCTCTGCGCATCGAGAACCTTGCGGTAGATTGTTGCCTGTTGCTTTAGCGGCAATTGCGCAAAATTACAATCGAACGATAGTATCATAGACTTTACGCAGTTTTTATATGTGTTAGGGCAGTCCAACGCATTGCGCATATCCGTAGCGATATTTGCGTTTATGGGCTTGTCGTAATCGGGATATAATTCGGCTATGCCTTTACTTACCAGCAGGGACAATGCAATGACGGGTGTAGCATTATTGTCTTTGCAAAATGACATAAATTTTTTATGGGGAATTTTCACCTCGTAGCGGTAATTTACCGTCTCCCCCGTTGCAATGTTTTCAGGCAGGGCGAAAGCGTCCCTTGAAATGGAGATAAATTGCTTATTCCCGTCGTATTCGTAGGGGTGCATAAACGGGTCGCAGGTCTCTCCTTCCAACAGCTTTTCGCCTGCAAGGCGTACGCCCTCGACCTTTTTGCCGTTGCCGTAAGCGGCTTGGCAATAATACCAGATGAGCGTTTCGATAAAGGGCTTTATTCCCCGCCCGTCGCAGAGTGCGTGGTGAAAGGATACGAATACGGATTTGCCGAAATAAGTAATATCTATAAGGTGATAGCCGCACTCTATCCCGCCGAGCTTGGCAAGCTTCTCCGTCTTCCGTGCGACGGGCGCAAAATCGTTTTGCACGATATAAAAATCGCCGTCCTTTTCAATGAGCTTCGTGTTGAAATAGGGGTAGCGGGGTATCGTTTCCGAAAGCGCTCGGTTTAGGAAGTCTCCTCGTACATTTTTATAAAAACGTATTTCTATGACCTCGCTCTCCATTCCTCTTAGCTTATAAAGGTAGCTCTGTCCCGAGCGTATTCTCTCGTTGCCGCCCTCCGGCGTAGAGCCCGATTTTGCGATATAAATTTCCTTTTCGTTTTGTTTAAGCTTGTTTAAAATCGAAAGAAATAAATTCTCCATTTTAACTCCTTTAAAATCAATATACGTCCCGCTTGTAGAGGATAAGAGTGCCGAGTACGTTGTACACAATCGCCCATACGACCGAGTTAATCAAACATATCACAAGCGTCAACGCATTGCTCGTAAGGCAGGCGTATACGGACGAACCGTAGAGAAATATATTTAACACGGGGGTATTCCCCGCAATCGCCGCCGCACCGATAACGGGTATCCCCGTGCCGAGAATAAAACAAAGCGCAATAGATATGCCGAAATATCTCCTAAAAATTACGTTTATAAAGGTGTAGAGGCTTGCCCAACCTAAACTCATAATCATTTTGCCGAAAATAGCGCAGATAAGCGAGCCTGCGTTTATTTCAAACGGCAATCCCGTAAACGCCCCCGATATAACTCCGCCTATAAGGTACGTTATGCACATACACGCCATAGAGAATGCGCCGAGCAGAGTTTTGGACATCATATAGTCCTGTTTCTTTGCGTGCGTGGTAAAGAGCTGTTTTACATAGCCGCTTTTATAATCGTGTCCTATGAAAATCGAAATCATTATGCCGCCGAATATGAAAACCATATTCATATTGGCGTATTCCCCCATATTGCTTACGACGTATAAGGGGCTTTTTGCGGCGACAATCTGCCAAGCGTTGGAGAACAAGCCTGCGCCTTCGCCCATAGAGCCCATCGATACGAGTGCGGGTATAAGGGCGGCGATTACGAGGAAGATATAAAGTAACGGCGTATGGAACAGTCGGTAGAAGTCCACGCCGAGCATACCTTTTAAACGCTTGAAAAAAGACGGCGATTCAAATTTTAATTCCCGCAAAACCATTTTACGCCTCCTCCTTTTGGGACATAAGCTCTATATAATACTCTTCAAGACCGACCTTGTTCTTTTTTACTTCGCTTACCGTATGCCCGTTCCCCATCAAGTATCCGACGATTGTCCCCGTATCGTCTTCGTCGTATATGCGCAGATATCCTTCCTCCTGCCTAACGTCCTTGAACCGCCTCCGCAATACAGCCGTTGCTCCCTGCATATCCCCCGTTTTTAAGGATACGAATACTCGGGCTCTCGCCTCCATTTCTCTTGCGGAGAGTTCTTTAATCATTTTTCCCTGACGGATAATGCCGTAGTGCGTGGCAATCTTCTCTAACTCCCCTAATATATGCGAGGAGATGAGCACGGTACAGCCGACGTTCTTGGTAATATCCACGAGAATTTCCCTCATAATCTTCATTCCGTCCGAGTCTAATCCGTTGATGGGTTCGTCTAAAATTAAGAGCGCAGGGTTGCCGAGCAGTGCCATCGCTATGCCTATTCGCTGTTTCATACCCAGCGAACAGCTCTTAAACTTTAGCTTTGCGCTGTCCTCCATACGGACGATTTTTAAAACTCTTTTTATCTCCTCCGCACGGTTTTCAAGCCCTAAATTGAGGGCTTGCATCATTAAATTCGCCCACACGCTCGAGTTGGGGAAACAGCCTGCGTTTTCGATTAGCGCACCTACACGAACCCTGACGCCTGCGTCCGTATAGCTTTTGTCGAACAGCTTTATCTCTCCGCCGTCGGGCACGAGGTGTCCGCATATAAGTTTTTCGGTCGTCGATTTTCCCGAGCCGTTTTCGCCGATAAAGCCGTAAATCGCACCCTGCGGTACGGTCATATTGAGGTTGTCTACCGCATACAGCCCTTTAAAGCTCTTTGAAAGATTTCTTATTTCGATAGCGTTCATTATCCTGTATTTCTCCGAATTTTCTAATATTTTAAATAACTTACATTTGAGAAACGTTAATCTTTTGTTAAAGTTTTGTATTCGTTTTATTAGTTTTTTGTAAGCGTTAAAAACGCCGTGCGTAAGTTCGCCTTAATTAGGCAGGGCGAGCGTTTAAAACAGCGGCGAAAAGACCTTGACCATCGTGCGGATAAATTTTTGGAACGGGTTCTCTTTAAGCATATCCTTTTCGTATTTTATAGAAATTTCCTGCGTGGAGAGGAAGTCCTTTTTTATATCCTCAATAACGGGGTGCTTATATAACCATACGCCGTCTTCAAAGTGGTGCACGAGCGAGCGGTAGTCCATATTAATCGTGCCGACCATCGCCGTTTGGTCGTCCGAAAGATAGGTCTTTGCGTGGATAAATCCGCTCTCGTATTCGTATATCTTCACGCCCGATTCCAACAGCCTGCCGTAATGACTGCGGGTCATAAGGCAGACGAGCTTTTTATCGTGAACGTGCGGCGTTATTATGCGTACGTCCACGCCCCGAATGGCGGCGTTTTCTATCGACTGTATAAGCTCGTTGTCGATAATAAGGTAGGGGGAGGTGATATAGACGTAGCGCTTTGCCTGATTGAGCATATTCATAATTACGTTCTTTGCAACCTGCCGTCTGTATATGGGCTTAGGTCCGTCCCCGAACGGAATACAATAGCCCGTTTTAACGAGGGGCTTATGTCCGTAATACGCCGCAAAGTCGTCGTCGCTCTTCCTGTCGTTGAGGTTATAGTCGATTAAAAACAGCCTCGTCAGCTCGTTTACCGCTTCGCCCTCAAGCCTAATTCCCACGTCCTTCCAGTGCCCGTGCTTGACTATGCGGTTGATATATTCGTCCGCAAGATTTACTCCGCCCGTAAAGGCGACTTCGCCGTCAATTACCGTAATCTTCCTGTGGCTGCGGTTGTTGAATTCGTTGTTCGCCTGACCCCTTAATAGCGAAAAAGGGACGGCTTTTATCCCGAATTTTTCGAGCTGTTTATAATAGTTTCCGGGCAGCGTTGTCATACAACCTATATCGTCGTACACGACACGGACTTCGACGCCTTCTTTCGCCTTGCTCTTCAATATCTCCAAAATTGTATTCCAGAACAAGCCGTTTTCTATTATGAAATATTCCATAAATATAAATTTCTCGGCTTTTTTCAAATCGGCGACCATAGCCGCAAAAAGCTCTTCGCCGAGGGGATAATAGCGAACGTCGGTGTTTGAATATAAGTGGGTGTCGGACAGCTTGTCAATCATCACCGCCTGCGAATAGGCAAGCGGATTTTCCGAGCGTATTTCCGACAGTTCCCGACTGTCGTCCTTTGCGGCGGTACGGCGGATAAATAGTTCAATGCGCCTCACTTGCTTTTTGTTGAGCTTGCGGGAATAGAACATAAAGTAGAGCATAAACCCGACGATGGGAATGAGCAGTACGAAGAATACCCAGGGCAGTTTATAGTCGGGGTTATCTTCGCCGTTTATGATTGCAATAGCTACTCCAAGTTGCGTGATTGCCACGGCTATATAAAAGTACGGAATATATATCGTAAGCACGGTCATAACGGCTATTACCGCCGCCGTTTCCAAAAGCACCAAAAAAATTGCAACGATATAGCGGAACGGGATAAAGTTTACCTCCCGTTCCGTCACTTTTTCGTTTTGGTTTAATACGATTTTCTTTTTCATAAGCGATTTTAAGCTTTTATCTCTATCGTTTATTCTCCGTCTGTGTCGGTTATCTCCACGGCGTATTTCGTATCGAGCCCTTTGGCTTTTAAAAATTCGTTGAACTCACGAGAAAGCTCGTCTGCGGAATACTCCGCAACGTCCTCAACCTTTAAGCCGCAACTTACGGAAGGGCAATGCAAGCCCGCCTGCGCTTTAGCTATATTCGCCTTGGTCTGCGCCGACATTTCGTCTACGGCTGCCGCCGTTCTACGGGGAGCTTCCTTTGCGCTCTTTTTAATGTTTTCGACTATCAGCTTGACCTTTGCTTTAAAGCCTTTGGTATGCAAAAGCTCCGTAAATTCGGGATTAGCCTGCGCAGACTGCCTTTTTACCTCTTCAAAGTCGGCTTTGTCTCTTTCCCTCTGCTTGCGTGCGTTTTCCGCCATATCGGAAAAGGCTACCTTAAATTTAGCAACGATGCCTTTGGTATGGCAGAATTCCTCGAACTGCCTGCTGATTTCTTCATAGTTGTGGTCGTTAAACTGTTCCATCTTTTTTAATCTCCTTATCTTTATGATTTTGTTATTTTTTTCTGCGTGCGCAAGGAGCGTTTGCCATTGCTCCTCTAAGCTCGTAGCCGCCATAAATTCCTTCAAATCTTCCTCGGTTAGTGCCGTAGTATCCTCGATTTGACTATTTTTAATCAAGCTTATTTTCTCTTTCATACGACATAATTGTACCCGTGCGTTTAATAAAACGCCACAACATAAAAACCGAAAGATGTTGGTTTCTGATTGATTTTTACAGGGCTTTCTGCTATTATTCAAGAAAAGTTGGGTAAGGCGGAAGAAATTATGAACAGGTCGGAATCTAAATTCAAGCACACGGCAGACAAAATGGACGGGGCGTTAATTTCGCTGTTGGAGAGTAAAGAGTTTTCGGAAATCAGCATTATGGATATATGCCGTAAGGCGAACGTAAACCGTTCTACCTTTTACGCACACTACGACAACGTCTACGACTTATTGCGAGAAACGCACCGCAATATGATTAACAACTTTTTGGACGAGTGTAACTTCGATTCGCCCGTGGATATATCGGATAAAAGCGTAACTGCGGACGATTTAAACTTCGTCACGCCCGAATATCTGTTGCCCTATCTCAAATACGTTCGCAAGCATAAAAGGCTGTGTAAAATCTATGCGGATAACGCCCGTACTTTCGAAGTGGAGAATATAGACAATTATATGATTGACGCACTGTTTGCGCCCATTTACGCAAGATACGGAATAACCGACAAAAAGCTTATAACGTATATGCAGAAATTTTTTCTCAAGGGGATAGACGCAATCGTTAACGAATGGGTGAGAAACGACTGCGAGGACGATATTCTTTTTATCTGCGAAATAATAACTTTCTGCGTAAGACCTAAGTCGTTTATCGACCAAAAAAGGTAGACGGAAAAAATTTTTAAGGAAAATCTGCGGCAAAATTTTAGCGCAGGCGGGAATTTAAAGGCTGAAACTGCTATAAACAAAAACTATAAATCGGCGCAAGATATGGCGGCTTTGCCTATGGCGAGCCGCTTTTAGCGAGTAAAAATGTGCTAATTTTATACTTTTTTCTTAAATGAGAGGTAGCGGAGTATTTTTCGCTAACTTTTTTTATAGTCTGTAACGGTCGGGTAACGGTTTGTATGATAGAATATTATCAGGCGTGAGAAAATCACGTTAAAAAATTTAAGAAGGCAACGGAATGAAAAAGTTTTTAAAAAATTCTTTACTTTGCGCTACGGCGGCGCTGTGTGCCTGCGGCGTTGCGGCGTGCGCCAACAAGCCCGAAAATCCTACGGTAACGGTTGACCAGCTAATTGCGGCAAACGACAGGCAGAAAGTCATTAAAGAATACGGCAATATGCACGTTACGGAAACCACAGCGTACGAGTCCGGCTCAAGCTTTACGGCAAACACTTTATTCTACGCCAACGATTACGGCTTGGCAATGGATTATCTGGACGAGAAATCGGACGGCAGCGAATATAATTCCAGTACGATAATGAACGGAATGATGTATGTGCGAATTAAGAATTCTACAAGCGACATATTTTACGCAACCGTCTTTGCGGACGATGCGTATAGCGGCTATGTCGGTTCGATTTATAATTTAGCCGCAAACGAAACGGTAAAAGCCCCCGAAGTCAAGGACGGAAAAATCGTAGTCGAATCTACGTTTGAATATACGCTGCTTAATTATTCCGAGAAAAAGACCTACTATTTCAATACCAAAACTTTGCTTATAGAAAGGCTGACTTCTGAAACTGAAATGACAACGTCCTATTCGAGTGCGAAATCTACCGCTGAAGCGACCTACGAGTACGGCTGTTCGGACTACACCCCTGCGATGACGGCTTACAACGCACATATAAACGCCGAAAACAAGTCGAGCTTTTTAGTCGTCCGCAACGCAGGCACGGCAGGCGAAAAGCGCACGGGATATACGATTGCCGATAAGTCGAACTTGTACGTGCGTAACGGGGACGAAAAGGAATACGCACTCTATGCGGACGCCGCTTGCACTAAAGAAGTTGGAAATTATAAGGACTACGCTAAGGAAGGATACGCACCCGTATTCTATCTTGCAGAAAAGAGCGGAGCGCCCACGGTTGAACAGTTGGTTGAAGCAAACGACAGGCAGAAGGTAATCGAAGAATACGGCAATCTGCAAGTTTCTTTGACGGCTGCCAATGAAACGTCCGCCACCAATGCCAAAATCACCACTTTCACTTCCAACGAATACGGGTTGATAATGGATTATGAAGATGCAGAGTCGGAAGATAAGTATAATTACTGCACGTGTATAAACGGCGTGAGGTACGTGGCTTGTAAAGACGGGGATGAAGAGAGATATTATGCGTCTATCTTTACGGGCGACTATAACGCATTTATAAGCGAAATAGATAATATAAACGCTCAGGCGAGCGTTGGCACACCCGAAATAAAGGACGGAAAAGTCGTGCTGACTACGACGGAAACTTATGATTATACAGACTTTTATATAACGGACGAAAAAACCTATTATTGCAACAGGAAAACGTTGCTTATAGAAAAAGTAATCTTACGTGCAACTTTCGACGGTGAAGAAATTGCAACCGATGAATATTCTTACGTCTACGGTTCGGAACATACCCCTCAATTTAAGGCGTATTCTTTACATAAAAACGCAACGGACAAGGCGAAATTCGTCGTGGTTAGCAATGCGGGTACGGCAAGCGAAAAACGCACCGAGCATACCGTAGCCGGTACCTCTGATTTACGAGTTGAAAATTTAGGCGACACTCAATACGCTCTGTACTCAGATGCGGTTCACTCCGAAGAAGTGAAAGAAATTGCGCCTTACGTAACGGGCGGAGAAACTCCCGTGTTCTGCCTTGACGAAAAAACCGCCCCCACGCTTAAGGAATTGCTTGCGGCGAACGACATACAGAATGTTGTAAGCAAATACGGCAATCTGCACGTCAAGCAAAAAACCTCTATCGATAATTCGGGTGTAATCTATACGGCAAATATATTATTCTACGCCAACGAATACGGTCTGGTAATGGATTTCCTGAACGAAAAATCGGACGGCAGCGAATATTATTCCTCTACGATAATAAACGGAATGACGTACGATTATAGAAAAGGAACGAACGACTGTGAATATAAAGCAACACTCATTGACGACGGCGAGTATAACGCCTGCGTCGGTGCAAACTCCACTTACAGGCTGGACCAAGTGGTCAAAGCTCCCGAAATCAGGGACGGGCAAATCGTACTTGAAACGGAGTACGATTCAGCAGAGCTGGATTATTCTGAGAAAATGACCTACTATTTAAATGCGGAGACGCTACTTATATAAAGGGTAACCATGT
>JBJFAF010000092.1:0-13561 GCA_051887755.1 Candidatus Coproplasma sp. | reverse complement strand
ACGAATGACTTCGGTTTCAACCGTAAGCTCTTTGAGCGTACCGTCGGAATAGGTCGAGAACTTGACGTAGAACCTGTTGAACCAACCTTCGTTGTAATAGCTGTAGGAGAACCAAACGTCCTTGACCGAACCGTTGTTTTCAGGCTGCACCTCGCTCTCCTGATAGTTTACCGTATTCCCGTTTTCTAAGCCGTTCATCGCCGTTTCGTAAAGCTGAGCGAGACCCTGCTCTGCGCCGAAGAAAGTTGAAATATTGACCGAAGAATTGTAGTGGAAACCGTTAAGATAGCCCGCATCGGGGGAGGTTACGACGCTTGCGGAAGATTCGCCCGCATTTTTGCTCATTGCAAACACCTTACCCTCTTCGTCGAGCGAATACCAGTATTCGATATTATCCGCACCGTTATTGATATAGGTGTAGTCGTTGCCGAAGTAATATGAGAATTGATTTAGTGCGGCGTCCTTACCCTGCTTAAAGCTACCCGTAACCGAGCGTACGTTTTCCTTTAAGGACGAGGCTAAGATAACTGCGTCGTCCATATTGTTGAGCTTGCGCTTTGCAAGGGGTACGTTAAAGCTTATCGCACCGTAGGTATTGTTGAGCACGAGTTTCATCTCGCCCTCCCTTGCGGTGGTGGGCACGGTGATAAATTCCTTGCTGTCGTAGCCCTTGCCCGTTATGGTCACTTGGGGCAAAACGACCTCGGCTTTATGCTCGGGGTTGTTTGCACAGGATTTAACCGCAAGCCCATCGCTCTCCTCGGTGGGGAGGGTTATAGCCCATTCGCCCGTATAGGCGTGCGCATTTTCGTCTATGGGCAATTCCTCCTCCTTTACGTCGCCGCAAAGCCCGCAGACGCCCGTCCGCTTACCCGGGGCGGTACAGGTAGATTCGTCGCCTGCGTGTACCGTCCAAGTATAGACGTGTTCGCACTCGGGCTCGCTATTACAGCCCGCAATAACGCCCAAACCGAGCGTAAATACGCAGGTTAAAGCAATTAAGTTTTTTAAAAATTTGTTCTTCATAAAATATCCTGTATTTAATATCTTTTATACGATTTTAAGTCAGCCGTAAAAGCTACTGCTTATAATATCCGCAGCCGAACATCCACATACTTTCCTCGTCGGAATTGTAATGTCCCCTTTGAGTAACTCCGTCTTTATCGACGTAGGTAACAACCGTAGTTTCCGCAAGCCCGTAGCCGTCGTTGAACAGGCGGTTGGCAAGGCAATAGTCCTGCAAAAACTGCGCCAACTCGGCATTTACGGGGTATGCGCCTGCGGTGTTGCAGTACTGTCTATAGGTGTTGATAAACTCGACATAATTCCTGTTTTGCAAGAATCTGAAGTTCATCTTAGGGTCTGTAAAGTCCACGATTTGGTTGGGCTTATTGAGCACTGCGTACAATCTGTCAGTCAACGTGTAGGTGTTCGTAGCCTCGTCGTAGTCGTAGAAATAGTAGTACCCGTCGACTGAATAATATCTCTGAGTCAAAGTATAGGTGTTGGTCGACTGGTTGAATTGATAATAGTAATAATTGCCGTCGTTTTCGGGATTCGTGCCCGTAGATACGGTCGCCGACGGATTGTTTACGTTATTCTTAAATTCGGCAATGCCTTCCGCCGTGTTGAGGATAACCTGATTTGTTATCTCCTCTCTCCTTACGAAGTTTGCGGCGTAGGCGTTATGCTTTTGCTTAAAGTCGGTTATGCCCGCCTCGCTGTTTAATATGACCTTAGAACTATCGAGCAATAGCCCGTCGGTTACGGGGTTGGATGCCGCCCAAGTAAACGTACCGCTCGGCGTAGGAGGCGTCTTAGTAAAGTCCTCGGTTACGGGCACGGGGGTGGTTATGTATTCCTCCCTCGTATAGTCGCCGTCCCTCTGAATGAGGAAGTCCACCGCTATAGGATAGCCTGAGACACCGTCGATACTCGTCGAATGGAGCTCGAATATCAGCGCATTACTGCCCGTTGCCTCGTCGGCGGCAAGATAATACTGCCAGTAAATATTTTTGGTGTAGGTATTCTCTGCGCCGCCGTCGTCCTTTTCCGCCAACGCATTAGTGACGTAGTTGCCTGCGCCGACCATACCCGAATACACGGTTAGCTTGGGATTGACCTTGTTTTCGGTCACGTCTACAAGCGAGGTCAGAGAATACGTCCCCTGCCTGCCGGGTTGGAAAGCGTACATAATCCTATCGTCTTTATCTTCAAGCACAGCCCTGTATACGCCCGTTTTATTCTGAATCTTATATGCAGTGTACTTTATACTGCTGTCGCTGACGTAGGTGAGCGTCGTCTTCCCGCTTACCGAATTGATTTTATAGATGACAATCTCTATCTTTTTGGTTATGTTGTCGGCGTAGTTCTGGTTAGGCTCGTAGGTAAAACCCGTAGGCACGTTCGTAAGCGTAACCTTATAGTCGCCGTCTAAACCGGGGCAAACCGCCTTACCGTCGTTATTTAAAGCGACGATATGCCTTGCGTTCGTCTCTTCGTTAGTCCACTGAACCTTTATACTGTCCCAATAAACCCAGCCCTGTTCGTGCGCACCGCCCTTTCCGTCGGAGGCATCGTAATATTCGTAGGTGAAGTTCTGCCAGACACTGCCGCTCTTTATCACGAGCTGAACGGAGAAATCGTTTTCCTCTTCCTTTTCGGGTTGTTCGGGGTCGTCGGGGTCGACGGGCACGACGGGCGTATCCCCGCCGCCCTCGGGGGGCTTATATTCCGCACAGCCCGAAAAAGCAAAGCTAAGCACGGTTATCAAGGATAGGATAACGCAGACGAAAGCCGTTAAAAATCTTTTACGCTTTAGCATTTTTTACCCCTCCCGAACAAACTCTTTATATCTTCCCACTTAAGCTTACGCACGGCTATATCCACCGCATACAGCACTACGCATGCGATTAGAAGAGGCAACACGAGGGAGAGATTGTATCTGCCGACCTCTTTGTCATCGTTTTCAATCTTGAGGTTGCCGTCCGTGCTAACCTTGCCGTTTGCGCCTACGCCCTTTATGAGTGCGGACGCATCGTAAACCGCAAAGCTGTCGTACTCGGCAGAATAGGACACGTTGAAATATTTCGTCGCCTCGACGCTGTACAAATCGCCGTAGCCGTACGTTACGGTCACAGTATACTTGCCCTCGGAAGGCGTTACGAAGTTATAGCCGTAGCTCAAACTGCCGAAGGACATATCGCCTTCGGTGACCGTGCCGTCGGGTGCGGTTATCTTAAACTTAGACCAACCGTCGCTCCTTAAATTAGAAGGGGTCAAGGATACCGTTGCCGAGCCTGCGCCCTTTTCTATATTGAACAGGAAGGGATAATCCGTCTTTTCCGCAGGTATCGCCGTATCCAACACGTTTTTAAACAGCGCCGTACTCAGCCCGTTGGGCACGCTGGCTATAGAACTGCCCGTAAGCGGTGCGGTAAAGGAGGCAACCCTGCCGTTGCCGTATTTCCAATAGGCGTACAAGGGCACGTCTACGCTGCTCAAGTCGTCCTCGCCGCCTTCGGGAAGTTTATATTCGTAGCTTACGTTGAGCACCGTATTTGCGTTGGGCTTAGCCGTAGACTTGATAAAGCCCCTTACATAGCTATCGATTATATCCGCCTCCGAAATGCCCGAGAGCACCTCGTCCCTGCGGCGGTTGACGGTTATATACGACGCCCCGCCTTCGTATCCGCTTACGTCCTGAGAAAGCTCGTTTTCGATAACGTCCTTTAAATTTTGGGAAGTGCTTATATCGAAGGGCTCTCCGTTGTTGCCAAGCCTTGCAATATCCTCAAGCAATTGCTTTGCCGCATTTGCGTTTGCGTCGTTGCTGTTACCTCTGCCGACGTCTAACACCATAGTGTGAATGGAGTCGGCGCGCATATCCTTAATCTTCGTGCGGACGTCCGTTCCGCCCATATCAAGTCCGTCGCTTATCAAAATCAGGCGCTTTTCGCTGTACGTTCCCTCTTTCATTTCGCTATGAGCCAAATCGAGCCCCGCACCCATATCCGTGCCCTGCACTATGGTGAGCTTTTCAATCGTCTCTATGGGCTTTTCCCTGCCGTTGGAAATATCGTAGCCCGTCAATAAGGGTTTGGCGTCGCCGTTGAATTCGATTATATTTAACCTATCGCCGTTGGCGAGCATATTTACAATCTGCTTTGCCGCAGTCTTTGCGTTCTCTAACTTCTGCAACTGCTCCATACTGCGGGAGGTATCTATAAGCAGGGTATAAAGCTTAGGAGCATCCGCCGTCTTGCCGTAGATTACGGGCAGCATATTGCTGAGCGAATCGAGGGCGTCGTCACTGCGTCCCTGAATATATGTATTGCCGAAGGTTATTAGGCTCTTGCCGTATAGCGACACGACGGTATCTAAATTTTTAAGGAATAATTCGCTGTTCTCCACCGTCGATACGTCGAAGTCGGAGAGTATAATCTCGTCATACCTGCTTAATTCCTCTACCGTAATGGGTATTTCGGTCATATTGATATAAGAGGTCAATTCCGCATTACCCGCCGCTATCTTATCCGCATAAATTTCCTCTATACGAGCCACGTCCGCAGGATATCCTGACGAATCGTCGCTTGCAATCAAGAGAATATTAGTCTTACCCGAAACGGATTGAGTAAAGGATATCTCGTTGTTATATAGGTTGAAATCGTCCTCGCACTCTATCGTTGCACGATAGTCGTGCGCACCTGCGGCGGTCGTGTCGAGCGCAAAGGAGACGTTGTTTTCGCCTTTAACGAGCGTATGGGCGGTCTCCTTATAAATTTCGCCGTCCTTGTACAGCGTAATCAAAGCGTCCACCGTCTCGCCCTCGGGGCAATTTGCCTGAACGGTCAAGGTTACCCTTTCGTCCCGCCCGAGGCTTACCGAGGACGAGAAGTCCACCCCCGACATCTGCACTTCAGTCACGTCGCCCTTCATATTGTTGTCGATAAATATAGCGTCGACGTGGATATTGCGCTCCGCAAGCGAATTAATCTGTCTCTTTAATGCGTCGTCGTCCGTTCCGTCGGTGGACTTGCCGTCGGTTATAAGCACTATACGCTTTATAACGTCGTCACGGAAGAGCGAGCCCGTATATGCGAGGGCGTCTACTATGTTGGTCGAAGTAGCGTCTACGCCTGAATTGCTGACGGTGTTGAACCTTTCGCCGAGTCTGGTCACGAGCTTATGCCCGTTTGCAAAACATATAACGCCCATTCTTGAATTTGCGGGCAAATTTGTTGAAAGCTTGTTTATATAGCCGTCTACCGTGTCGAGATTCAGGCTTGCCGAATAGGAGACGTCTGCAAGGACGTAGACGTCCGTCTGCGTTACCGTAGTAACTATAGACGTACCCGCCGCCGCAAAGGCAATTATAATCGCCATAAAGATATGGATAACTCCCGAGGCGATATTGTGCCCGCTGAGGTTATCCTTCCTTATCGCAAGCGCAAAGGGAACTGTGAAGAGTATTATTATCGGCAGCGCAATAAACAGCAGCCAAGGATTATCGAAGTTGATACTGCTCATAACAATACACCGCCCAATCTGCCAAAATTATCACGGCGAGAATAATAAAGATATACAGTATATCCTCGTATCTGCCGTCTCGTTTCTCCGTACCCGCCTCACCGATTATTACGAAGTTAGTTTCAGTTACATTTAAAATCCTCTCTTTTTCGGGGAATTGTGCGTACACCTTAGCGCTCTTGACGTCGCCGCCAACGATTGCCGTCACGGTGTACTCGCCCACTTCCGTAAGCATATATTCGCTTATTATTCCCGAAACGTCGAGATAGTCTTCCTCACCCGACGGCGAAACGACCTTAAGGCTCGTACAGCCGGGAAGGACGTTAAGCGAAACGCTTTCGCCGCTGACGGCGAGTGTGTCGTCCGCCAGCGAGGGGAAGGTATAGTTGATAAGATTTTTTACAATTGCTCTGCCGTTGAAAGACAGGGGGAAGTCTGAATAGTTCCAGTCGAATGCGAACACCACCTCTCTGTTGCCGTAAGTATTCGACCCTGCGAATATAACGGGGTCGCCGTTGCAGTACATAAGGTTGTAAAACAGCCCCGTCTGCCCGCACTTGACGTAGCTTGCAAGGGTAGTATCGTCCGCATAAGTACCCTTAAGAAGACTTCTCACCCTCGTCGAAGAGGAGGTGTTAAGCGTCGTTTCGCCGCCGACCTCCGACTTGCCCCTCGTGGAAAAGCCCGTCTTTTCCACACTGCCCGTAGGGTTAATGAACCATACTGCGCCGTCGGAAGGCAATTCGTCGGGGGTAAAGGGCTTTTCGTCGTCGCTGTCAAAGACGTAGAGACTGTAGCCCTGACAGGTCTCCTTGCTGTACTTTTCGGGCGTGAGAACTTCGCAGTTCAAATTAGCCGCCTCTAAAGACGCCTTGATAAGATAAGGCGTCGTGCTTATTATTAAAACGTCGTACGTCTCGTCCTCGGAAACGCCGTAAAGGGTTACGGAGTTATCTTCGGGCAAATCGTCCTTTTCCTTAATTTTTATCGTGATAGAGGAGAATACCGACCTTGCGACGTTAATCGAAAATTCGGTTGCGGAATTGCCCTCAACCTGCACCTGTACGGAGTTCGTGGGATTTTTTGCGTCGTTGACGTATACCTCTACCGTCAAAGTAGCGTCGCCCGTATACGACCATACCTTGCCCGTCACGGTCGTAGTGGTAGACGCCCCGTCCTCCGCCATATTGTAGATATAAGCGGTATCGGTCAAACCGTAGTTTACCTTGCCGCCGTTTACCTGAATATAGTTGACGTTTTGAACGTTTTCTATAGTTTTATCCGTTACGAGATAGAACTGCATAGAGGAGTTGGCGTCAAAATACTTCTGCGCACGCATAAGCGCCGTATCCAACCCGCCCGTCGCATAAGATGCGGAGAGCTGAGTGAGCTGATTTAATGCCGACCTCTTATCGTCTATGCCGCTGAACACCACGTCGGTTGCGTCGCCTGCGGTAATAAGCGTATAAGTACTGCCGTCCGCAGAGGAATTAATAACCCTTTTAATTTCGTCCCTTGCCGAGTCGAAACGGGTTTTACCGCCCTCCGTTACGTTCATACTCGCAGAGGAGTCCAACACGAAACAGTAGTCGTTCGCACCGCCCTTGACCACGAATACGGGGTGTGCGATAGCAAGCGCAATAAAAACGACCGCAAGTATCTGCAAGATAAGGCTTAATATACCCGTTATCGCCTTGAGCGGATTTTTGCGCTTTAAAAACCTTTCGGACAGCTCCCAAAGGTAAGTCGAGGGTATAACCTGTTCGGTATACTTACTCTTTATGATATAGATGAGTATCAGTACGGGAATCGCAAGCAGAACGAGGAACCCGAGCGGCTGTAAAAAGCTCATTTGAGTACCCCCTCGCTAACTAATTTATTGAAGAATAAATCTCCCACGGCGTCCTCCGCACTCACCAACATATAGTCCGCACCCCTTGATAGGCACAGCCCCTTTATGCGGTCGACGACGTATTCCACCGCCTGTTTATACGCAGATATAATCTCCCTGCTGATATTTTTACGGTAGTACCTGTTGTTATCCTCGCTGTCGAAGAAGTGCATCTTGCCCCTTGCCTTAGGGTTGAGCTCCTCTTTAGAGAGTACCTGCACGCAGAGAACGTGCCTCTTTTTGCCAGCCAAATGGTCGATTGCGCCGCCGAAGTCGTTATCCGTCAAAAAATCGGAAATAATAATTGACATACCGTCGCCGTAGCCCACCGTAGAGGGGATAATCGCCTCGGAAAGCTTGCTGTCGCCGTAAAATTCGACCTCGTTTAACTTGCCGATAGAGCTTATGAACGCCTCCTTGCCGAGCATACCGCTTATAACACATTCAAGCTTATCCCCGTGGACGGCGTAAACGGACACCTTGTCCATTTCGCATACGGAAAGATAGGCGAGCGCCGCCGCTATCTTAAGCGATTGCTCGTCTTTCTTGCCTTTACCGAATCCCATGGAACGGCTTGCGTCTATATAGATACGAGTGTGCATCTGTCTTTCGTCCAAAAAAAGCTTAGTGTATAGCTTTTCAAAACGGGCGAAGGCGTTCCAGTCGATTTTGGTTATATCGTCGCCGGGGGCGTACTCCCTATAATCTGCAAACTCGCACGAAGCGCCGTACGTCTTGCTCTTATGGTTGCCGCCGAACATACCCGCAACGTTATTTTTTACGAGCATTTGGAGCGTTTCAATCTGCCCCAAAAGCTCTTCGTCAATAACCGTCCTTGCCATATATCCTTTAGTTAATAAGATTTATCGTTAATTATTTGCACAGCTTTTTATTCTCTTCAACGAGAAGTGCGATTACGTCGTCCACCGAGAGCTTTTCGCTTACCGCAGTGTAGTTGACCTTTATTCTGTGCCTTAAAACGGGCGCCGCAAGAGCGTCTATATCCTCATAGGAGACGTTGTAGTTGCCGCACATAAGCGCCCTTACCTTCGCCGCCGTAACGATTGCCTGCGCCGCACGGGGGGACGCACCGTATTTGATATATTTCTTAGCTGTCGAAGAGGTGTTTTCAAGCTCGGGATGAGAGATTGAAACGAGGTTTGCGGCGTAGTTTAAAACGTCGTCGATGACGGGTACGGTCTTTGCAAGCTCCCTCATTTCCAGAACGGTTGCGCCGTCGATAACCGCCTCCGCCGTTTCGTCCATCGTAACCTGCGTCATATTGACGATATTTTTGAGCTCGTCGACGGACGGGAATTTAACGATAAGCTTAAACATAAACCTGTCCATCTGCGCCTCGGGCAAAGGGTAAGTGCCGTCCTGCTCTATGGGGTTTTCGGTTGCGAGCACGAAGAAGGGCTCTGCAAGCTTATAGGTCTGCTTTGCAACGGTTATCTTATGCTCCTGCATAACCTCGAGCATTGCCGACTGCGTTTTGGGGGTTGCACGGTTGATTTCATCCGCAAGCACTAAGTTTGCAAATATAGGACCGCGGTTGAATACCGTAGTCATCTTGCCGTCCTCACCCTTTTCGATAACGTTAGTACCCGTTACGTCCGAAGGCATAAGGTCGGGCGTGAACTGTATACGGGAGAAGGGCAACTCGAGCGTCCTTCCCAACGAGCGGACAAGACGGGTCTTACCTACGCCGGGCACGCCCTCTAATAGCACGTTGCCGCCTGCAACGATTGCAATAAGCACGTTGTCGATTATGTCTTGCTGTCCTACGACGTCTTTAGCGAGCTCATCTTTAACCTTAGCTATCGCCGCAGAAAACGCCTTTACCCTTTCGACGTTCTCATCGCTTTGTACTTTAACCGTTTTTTCGTCAGCCATTATATTTTCCGTTCCTTTTAATTATTTACGATTATCCTTTCGGCGTTCTTTCGTCCGCCGTAATTTGCTTTAATTATCCGAATTCAAATTCAGCCTGTCCAGATACTGCTGAACGTACCTTGAGAGCTCGCCTTGAACGAACTTAGCCTCCGCCTTTTCCTGCTCGGTTGCGTCCTCCTTGTTGGCAAGCGCCTCGAAGTAGGCTATCCTCTCGTTTATCTTTTCTCGGTAACGAGCCAAGAGCGTGCCGTATTTAACCAGCTCTCCCGAGTCGGGGTCGAGCACCATATCCTCGCTGGCATATTTTATTTCGCCCTCGCCGCCGCTGCCGCCGGGAGTGCCGCCTCCGCCCTCGCCGCCGTCGTCAATCACATCGGGAACTACATTGGAGTTTGAACCTATCTCGTACGTCTTAAGCCCAAAAATCTCGGCAGTACGGTTGCGGATAAATTCGTCCATAAGACAGCTATACGTCTGCACGAAGAGAGCGTCCTCCACGGACGGCGTTATAAACGCACCGCATTTTTTATATATCTCTACTAAATAGCTCTCCGCACCCCAGTCGGAATTTACCGTTACGATATCCTCGGCAAAATCGGCTATCGCCGTGCAGAGCAAATCGTTCTCGCCGAAAAATTCGCAGTTTTCAAGCCCCTCTTTAAAGGCGGCTGAATAAGCCTCCGTGCGCTGAGCCATCTCCGCAACGCTGAAAATGGATACTATATCGCCGTTATCGTCGTATAGATAGAAGGTATCTTTTACGCCGTCTTTCCACTCGACCATCATAGAGGCTATAACCTCGCCCGATAGCTCGCTCTGCGTTTTAACTCCGTCTAAGGACTTGATTAAGCTTGACGAGGTATTCTTGTAATAGGCTACCGAATGAGCCATAGAAGAGGCGAACGGAATTGTGTATTCGTTATCTTTAAGCGAATAATAGAGTGGAAGATAGCTGTTCGTTCCTGCGATTATATCGTCGATACCCTTAACGGTGTTTATAACGTCCCTTTTCATCTCGCTAAGGAGCGTCGTGTTCTCAAGCCTGTCCAAAAGGTCGGAAAGCGCCGTCGTGGTAGCAACCTTTAACCCTGCGGGCAAATCGGAGGCGTTTACGTCGGAAATGAGGTTGTTAAGCGCAGTGCGCTGAGTTGCCGTAAGAGTAAAGCTTGCAGGCGGCTCTTCCGTCGTCTTTTTTGCAGGCATTATAATGCTTACGCAGGCGATTGCAACTGCGATTACGGGTATGAATATAAATTTTAACAGCCCTTTAAAGTCGGGGCGAGCTTTTGCGGCGACGGCTAACGCCTCGTTCGCCTGCTCCCTCTGCAAGGCGACGATTGCGCCCTCTTTATCCGCAAACTCCACCATCGTCTGCACTTTTTGGTTAAGTGCGTATTGATTATCCAACTTTTCCGCCAGCTTTTCGTCGGTGGGGCGGAGAAGGAAGTAAAAAGGCACGGCGCAACAAGCCGCAACGGCTACGCCGATTAAAACGTAGTAAACCCATAAAAGCTCTATTGCGGAGAGTTTGAACGCCAAAAGCAGGGCGCAAGCGACTATAACGCCGCAGAACGCCCCTAAAGCAACGGCGGAGATTACCGCCAGCTTTTTATATTTATTTTTAACGACCTTGAAATTTTCGGTCATTCGACCCCTCTGCCCGCCTTTAATGTTTTTGTATAAAAGTATAAAAATGTCAAAAAATATGCATAAATGCACTTTTACAGTTTTATTCTACCATATAATTTTAATTTGTGCAAACGATATGGCTTGCCGCAAAGCAATTATATTATTGTGAAATTTTATGCAGGAATAAGCGCAAATTATACAACGAAAGCAGTCGGCGAAATTCGCCGACTGCCGTCATTGTTTTATTTAGCTTTATAAGCCGATTTGTTAAGCTACAGGGGTAAGCTGAAGAGCAAAGAGTGCGTTTTCGCCATTACCCTTGGTTATATCGTAATCCGTACCTGCCGTAAGAGCTACCGTTATTACATAGTAGTCGCCTTCGACAACACCCGTAACGATTTCTTCGTTTACTTTCAAGTTATCGATAAGCGTATACAACGTCAGCGTCGCATTCACAGAAGGCGTAAGCGTGATGTGCTGGTTGCTGTCCACCTTAGCCGCAGTCTTCGCCGCAACGTTATAGCCGAGAACGTAGATATCTTCAGTCGCCTTATTGCTCGTGCTCTGGCTGGATAAGCTTATGCCGCCCATTCCAGTGTAGCCGTCCCTTGAAGGAATGTAGATAATCTCGCCTTCGACCGTAGGAGTATCGGGCTCTGTAGGCGTATCGCCGCCCGTTTCGCCGCCTTCTTCTCCTCCCGTTTCGCCGCCTGTCGAACCGCCGCCGGAAGAGCCGGTAGCCACGCCGCCTATCTTGACGATTCCGTCGTCGTAAGCCACGAGCGCCGCCTTAAGCTTAGTATCAACGCCGTAGAACGAGTCGTCGGTTGCATTGTTGAACTGCCACTCGAAGTCGCCGCCGTCGATTCTGCCCGCATATCTTTCGCAGCTTAACTTAGCCTGCTCTGCGCTTTCAACCGTATAGGAATACATAGTCGAAGCCGTGTCGAAGTTGTTGTAGCTCGTTCCGCCCGAAACGGTCTTGTAATCGGAAGGAACCTGTTCGTTACGAGAGCTTGCCTCGTAGCAGTCGGAGTCGTTGCCCGCCTGCTGGTAGGTGATGAGCTTCAGGTTAGATGCCGTACAATCGTAGACGTTTGCAAACGACTTGATTATACCGCCTGCCTCGCTCGAGAACGTACCCTCGCCCTGTGCGTCGGTACCCTGCATTGAAGACAGCATAGGCTTCATGCTGGCAGTAGAACGGAAGTAGTTTGCCTCCACGAATGCACTTGCACCCATGGTTACGCCTACGCCGTACTTGGCGTTGCCGTCGAAGTAGTTGTTATAGATATGAACCGTACAAGTCCTTATACGGGGATGACGGGAGTCGGAGTGGTCGTACCAGTTGTGGTGGTAGGTGATGAAATTATCTTCCGTCTCGCTCTTCATACCCTGCAAATTACTTTTTCCCGTATCCCAGAAGTGGTTGTAGGAATGAGTAACGTAGGTTGAGGTCTTTGTATCGAGCGAGCCGTCGCCCTTAGCCTGGTCGGCGTCGGAGCCTGCGTCGCCGTAGAAGAAGTCGTTGTTGTGCGCCCATATGTGGTCGTTTTTCTGCTGTAAGCCTAAGCAGTCGCCTTCGGAGCTGTCGCAGTTCATAAAGCCGAGGTTGCGGATTTCAACGTTGCTCGAATTCTTGATTACTATGCCGTAGCCGTTAATCGTCGCATCGCAGCCTATACCCTCTATAGTAACCTGCTCCACGTCGTCAACGTACAAATCGCCCTTAGGCATATTTGCAGGGTCGGTTACGCTACCTATAAAGCGGAAAGCTACGGGCACGTTTATCGTCTTTTGCGCTTTAAGTGCACTAAGAATATTCTGTACGCCAATTATGCCCATACATTCAACGGTGTTCTTTGTCTGCTCGGTAACATATACAACTTTTGCATTGCTCTTTAACGTGCCGTCCTCGTTATATGCGCCCGAGGAAGTGCCGTTTACGAAGGCGAAGCCCGTTCTGTCGTGAGATTTTACGGTTATGCCGTTGGAGATTGCCGTATGCGCGGTATCTTCAGTATCGTCTATAACGGGAACGACCTTCATATCGTAAGTGCCTTCCTTAAGACCTACCATATCAGCCCTGTAATAGTCGGCGTACTCCCTTACGAGCTGTCCGTCCAACTGCGTCCATTCGGAGGCTGTTTCCGCCTTGTAATATACGTTGAACCAAACGCCTTCGCTATCCTCCGCAGTCCACTCTAAGTAAGCCGTTTCAAGCTCATCTTCAGAGCTGACCGTAATTACGGGCAAGCCCGCAACGGGTGCAGGAGCCTCTACCGTAATCTTACACTCTGCGCTGACGCCGTCGGCAGTTGCGGTTATAACAACCGTGCCGCCCTTGCGTGCCGTTACCTTGCCGTTTGCGTCAACGGTCGCTATCGTCTTATCGGAAGTAGTCCACGCAACGTATTTGTTGCTCGCATTATCGGGTGCGACGGTTGCGTTTAACGACAGATAAACCGAATCCTCCATATTAATCGTCGCCGTCGTCTGACTGAGGGTGACGCTCGTTACCCTGACTATTTCGGTCAATACGTTGACGGTACAGGTCGCCTTTACGCTCGAATCTTCGGTAGAGGTTGCGGTTATCGTAACGCTGCCCGTCGAAAC
>JBJFAF010000091.1:0-13714 GCA_051887755.1 Candidatus Coproplasma sp. | reverse complement strand
GCTATTTACCGCTTCGTCTACCTTGACTGCGGATACCTTACCTGCAACGGTTACGTCTGCCGCCGCCTTGAGTTCTACCTTTGCAACTTCTGCCGTAGACGATACGTTTACGGTCAAAGTCTTACTATCGTTTTTAACTGCTTCCGCTACGGTTACTGCGGAAACCTTGCCTTGTACCGTTACTTCTGCCGCCGCATTGATTTCGACCTTGTCGACCTCTGCGGTGGGCGCTACGTTTACCTTTAAGGTTGCGTTGCTGTCGTTTTTAACTTCTTCGGCAACCTTAACTTCAGAGACCTTACCTGCAACGCTGACTTCAGCAGCCGCCTGTAAAGCCACGCTTGAAACCGTAGCCGTAGGAGCTATCGTTACCTTTGCGCCGCTTGCGTTTTCTGCAACGGTTACCGCACCAAGCTCTGCACCGCTGCCTGCAACTAAAGTGCCGTTGCCTGCAAGTGTTATATCGTTTATCGCCGAATACTCTATCTTGACGTTGGAATTTGACTTAACCTTGCCTGCGCCCGAAAGCCTTGCGTTGGAAAAGACTATCGTTTCGCTTGCGGCTTCAAGTTCGTATTCAACCGTATCCGCAATGGTTGCGCCTTTGAACGAGATGTCGCCGTTGGGGACGGATACGCTCAATTTACCGCCCTTGATTACGCCATTAGTAAAGGTTACCACTTCCTTGCCGTCGTCGGCTATGTAAAGCTCGTAACCGTTTAAGTCGAGTGTAAAGCCGTTGAGGTCGAACGTGCAAGCAGAGAGCTGAACGTTATTCTGTCCTGCCGTTGCCTTAACGTCCTTTTCAGTGATTGTGTAGTCGGCGGCAAGCGTATAGACGTTGTCTTGTGCCGAAAACAGTCCGTCGTACTTCTCTTCGGTTCCGCCGCCCGTTTCTCCGCCGGTTTCTCCGCCAGTCTCACCGCCGGTTTCGCCGCCCGTTTCTCCGCTCGGTTTATTGTTGTTCGAGCAAGCTAAGAAAAAGCAGCTTACGGCAAACATAACCGAGAAGATGATTCCGAATAAAAACTTAAGTTTTTTACTCATTGTGTCGTTTATCCTCCTAATAATATTTCCGCTCCTCTAACCGTAATAGGAACGGTAAGACTTAAGTTGCACATTTTTTTGCGCAACCGAGTTCATTTTACAACTTTATATATTTATGAAAATATATAACTTTTCGACTACATTATAGTTTCATAGTGTAATTAAGTCAAGGCAGAAAGCTAGATTTTTTAATCTTTTTTGGGATTATTATGCCAAAAAAGCAGTTTTATACAGACAAAAACCGAGTACCCTCACTTTTTAACGGTACTCGGTTTATATTTTATATTTTTACGCTTTTAGAAATGCTTACTTTTTCAAGCTCGGGCGAAAAGTCGTTGACCGCACTGCAAGCGGTTATGCGGTAGCCGTTGAGTGCGTACTCTTTGAAACAGAGCCCGCTCTCCTCCCCGTCAATTGCCGCACCGATGGAGTCTGAAATGTCGACCCGTATCCTCGACGTAGATAAGGACAGCCCTGCGCCTAAACACTTCATAACGCTCTCCTTGACCGTCCAAATACGGCAAAACCTTTCGAAAACGCCCTCCTCGTCCGCCGTAACGAAAGCGTATTCCTCCTCAGTGCAGACCTTCTTTATAAGCCCGCCGTCTATCGGGCGGATTTTTTGCACGTCCACCCCGACCTCTGCGTCTGAAATTGCGCATACGGCGACCGTGCCGCTGTGCGACAGGTTGAAATAGACGCCGCCCTCTTTTAGGTAGGGCTTGCCGTTAGCGTTATATACAAGCTGCGGATTAGTCACGCCTTCGCCCCTTAAGGCTTGTTCCAAGATATAGCCTGCCGCCGCAGACAGCCGTCTATCCTTTTCAAACTTTAGCGACTGTACCTTATTTAGGCGTTCTAACGAAAGAGCGGCGCACGCCCTTTCAAATTCAGCGTCCGAAAATTTTTCAACGTCGATATAAGTAAGCTTAATCATACCGCCTTAGAGCATTGCCAAAACTTCTTGTGCGTTGGTGTCGGGCTTGACCTTAGGCATAACGGCTGCTATATTGCCTTGCTCGTCAATTATAAAGGTCGTCCTTACCACGCCCATACCCTTCTTGCCGCACATAACCTTTTCCTGCCAGACGCCGTAAGCTTCGATTGCTATGCGCTCTGTATCCGACAAAAGAATAAAGGGCAGAGAGTATTTTTCGGCAAACTTAACGTGCGAGGCTACGCTGTCCTTACTTACGCCGATTACGACGGCGTTTTTTTCGTTAAACCCCGAATATGCCGCAGCGAACGCACACGCCTGCCTTGTACAGCCGGGCGTGTTATCCTTGGGATAGAAATATAAAACCACCTTTTTTCCAACAAAGCTTGATAAGGTTACGAGATTTCCGTCCTTATCAGGCAAGGTAAAATCGGGTGCTTTTTGTCCTACTTGTAACATAATTTTTTTCTCCTTATAAAATTTGAGTTTTAAAGCAAGTTGCTATCGTAAACCGCCCTTTCGCCGCCTATAAATTTAGGTCTCGTCCTTGCGCAGATTATATTCGCCTGACCGATTTTTCCTACGCTTAAGCGCACGGGCACGGCAACCTGCTTTAAGTGCATACCGATAAGCGTTCCGCCAATATCTATGCCCGCATCCGCCTTTATACTTTCCACGACGACGGGGTCAGAAAAGCTGTGATACGCCTTGGTCGCCAGCGAACCGCCCGCCTTTTTCTGCGGCACGACGTTGACGTACTCGGCGTTCGGCACTGCCGCCCTTTCCACGACGACGGCTCTGTTTAGGTGTTCGCAACACTGCACGGCAAGGTATATGCCCTTCTCTTTCAAAGCCGAAGAAATACCTTCGTACAAGAGTGCGGCGACGTCCTCGTTGGAGTTCGTGCCTATCCTGCTGCCGCAGACCTCGCTCGTTGAACAGCCTACTATTAAAATACTTCCGCTCTTAAGGCGGGCGGTATCAATCAACTCGCTAACAACCTTATAGCTCTGCTCTACTATTTCGTTCATAATTCTAACCTTTATTTTTGACCTGCAAATATATCTTCAAACACCCTTTGCCTTGACACTTTCATTATCCAACGGAAAAACTTCGTGGAGCTTTTAGGGAAGAATTTATACAAAATCCCCATAATCTTTGCGTCTGCGCCGAATACCATTCTCCGCCTTTTTCGCCTTACGCCTCTCACGATTTTTTTAACCATCTTTTCACGCTTGGACATAAAAGCGGATATGAGCTTGTTTTTGGACATATCCTCCTTTTGATTTGAAAAGAGGTTGGTTTTGGTAAAACCGGGGCAAACGCAGCCGACGTATATTTCGGGGTGCTCGCAGGAAAAACACTCGGTAAGCGCCTTAGACGCCGACTTTGCCGCAGTGTACAGCGAAGTGCCCGCAAGCGGTGCGAGTGCGGCTGAGCTCGATACGGTGACGAACGCAGGCGTCTGCGATTTAACGATATGCGGATACATAACCTGAATAGAGTACGCAACTGAATAAAAATCGACGTTGAGGCACTTTTCCAGCTCCTCCTTTGAAGTCGTTTCGAACCTCTCGAACGGGGGAAATATGCCCGCATTGTTGATAAGCACGTCAACTTGAATTGCGTTATCCTCTAAATACTTTTTAAGCTCGACCCAGCTTTCGTAGCGGGAGACGTCGTAGTAAAGGCAGGTGAATTTATCCGCACTTTCGCCAAGTGCGGCAAGCGTTTCATCTAAACCCATGTCGTTGATTACGACGGCGATTACCTTGCAATTATACTTTAAAATAAGCGTACGGGCGATACCGCCGCCGATACCGCTTGCACCGCCCGTAATGATTACTGTTTTATTGTTCAGCCAACACCTTTTCATACCGTCACTAATTTCAGCCGTTCGCCTTCTTCTCCTTTTCCTTCCGTTTTTTGTACGCCTTTTTCTGCTTTTTGTTCATTAAGGCGTATTCGTCGGGTTCGAAGAGAGTGCGGGGCGGAGTCAAGCCGCAAGCGACTAATTCGGCGTCGACCTTATCGTAGTACTTGCCAAACTTTTTATAATAGCCCTTTGTCTTTGCGTTAACGTAGTTTCCGCTGACCTTATCGTCTGCCGCAAGCTTTTCGAACTTGTATGCGCCGTTTACCCGCAAGCCGTTCAAAAGACCCATAGATATGGCGTCCTTAGGGCAATTCATAGTGCATCTGCAACACAGCGTGCAATGACCGCCGAAGGAGTATTTTCCATTCTTTTTGGTTATGTTTTGCGCAGGGCAGTTCTTTGCGCACAAGCCGCAGTCTATGCACTTGCGCTTGTTGACCCTGTAGAAAAGCCCGTTGAACCAGGCGCCGAACCACTCAATCTTGCCTAAAAAGCACATTATAAGGCTTGCTATATTGCTTTTAAGGCACTCTTTTTCGCCGCTGACAATATTCTTTGCGGAAGATTTTGCCATCTCAAAGGCGTATAAATACATCTGCTTTGCAAGCCCTTCGGGGTAGCGGAACATTATGTTGTAGGGCATAAGATAGTGCTTTTCGTAGGTAAAGTTATAGCCCTTTTTCCTTAAATACCTTTTTGCGGCGTTTGAGGAGGAGTTGTTGACCGAAAAGGGCTCGCCGCTGCTCTTGATTATAAACGCTTGCTGACCCCTTTCCGCCTTGGGTAAAAGCTTTACGAACTTATTGAAAAGTTGAGGAGCGTTAAACGCATGACCGGGGTACGCTACGCCGATAAGGTCGTAGTCGTTGGGGTTGGGAAATTGCTTAGACTTGTAAGCCTCGTAAGTGATTGCAAAAATTTCGCCCTCGTAGTCGTACTGCGATAATTCGGACAAAATCATTTTGCATATGCGGTTGGTGTTTCCCGTACCCGAAAAACAATATATAATACACTTCTTCATAGGTTGATTTGTTGTGGTTGAATTTATAATACTTTTACCTTATTTGGGTTAACGGCTTGTTCAAGAAGCGAGCAAGACAAGGAAGGCGAGTATTTTCGACGGGGAGTTTACTTATGCGTAAATGACCCGAGAAAAACGCAGCCTGACACCGTATTGCGACGCTTATACGCTGCGAATTACTTAAACTCGCCGGGGGCATAACAAGCCTTGCCCGTCTCCACTATAGCCTCCTGCACTCCGCCTCTGCCTATATGCAACTCTTCGTAAGTTGCGGCAATTTCCTCTTCGGGATAGTAGAAGTAATCGGTTTGAATGTCGAGCATAACGTGTTTGTAGTCGAGCCCGTGATGGAGACCCTTTTTCTTATCCGCCTTCGCCATCATATTTGCGCCCATTGCGCAGAGCTTACGGGGGGGATTCCATATCTTTCTGGGCTTGCCCTGAATACCGATAAGCATATTGTCGAGCATCCAATTAAAGTCGTGATTTTCGTCGCCGATTGCGTAGCTTGCGCCGCCCTTGCCATATTCGATTGCGCCGACGAGCGCCTCGCCTATGTGCCTCGTCGTCGTCATAACCGAGCCGCCCTTGGGGAACATAATCGTCTTTTTACCGTTTACGAAGTTATCTAAGAACACGGCTCGCCATAACGGCTGTCTGTGGGGGCAAGTGCCGAATATGTAGGGGAGTTCCATTATGCACACGTCAAGCTTGGGCAAGCCGTCCCTCTCCTCTACAGCCTCTTTTAAAAGAAGTTCCGCCTGCTCCTTTCTTACACGGATATAGGGATGAATTTCGGCAAGTTTCTTTTCGGGGAACTTTCTATCGAAGTATAAAAAGTACGAACTGCATACAGCCGCCTTTTTAATACCTGCGTCCCTCGCCGCACGGAACACCTTTGCGCAGTGGTCTACGAGCCTGAGCTTGAAAAATTCATACGCAGGCTCGGCAGGGGTAATTCTATCGTCGGGACCTACGGCGTAAATCATAGCGTCATAGCCAGAAAAAATTTCTGCAAGCTGACTTTGAGTAAGCTCGAACACGTCGCCTTCTATTCTCTTAATCTGTTCGGGGTACCACCCGTCCATTGGCACGTCGGGTATGGCAAGCGAGGTGACCTCGTATCCCCTCTCCAACGCTACGTTTGCGGCCTCGTGTCCTAAAAGCCCCGTACCGCCTACAATCATAATCTTCATAATTCATTTCTCCGTAGTTTTATTTATCCGTAAACGGCAAATTCGAGCCGCATACGAGTATTATTCTACACCGTTTGTAATATAAAATCAATACATTTTTCAATATTTTAATTTTACATAGCCGTCTGCATAACTTTAAAAGCGTTTTAACTTAAATATTTTGGCAGCTGTTTAAAACGCCTAAATTCGCTTTATAATTTTAATAAAAGAAGGTTTTGCAAGGAGGTATCGGTAATAATTATGGACGCTGAAAAATACACGAAGAATAGTTTACAGGCGTTGAACGACGCCGAAAGCGTTGCCGACAGCCACGGCAACGGTCAACTTATGGGCGTACACCTTTTATACGCCCTTTTATCAAGCGACGGACTGATATTCCGTATGCTGACCCGTTCGGGAGTAGACTCAGACGGGCTTAAGAGTGCGTGCGAAGAAGAAATCGCCAGACTGCCCAAGGTATTCGGGCAGAGCGGCGTATACATCTCGGGCGAGGTAAACAAGGTATTTATTTCCGCAGAAAAGCTCGCCTCGTCAATGAAGGACGAATACGTTTCCGTCGAGCATTTATTTTTAAGCCTTATGGATAACGGCGGAGATGCAGTAAAAAAACTGTTTGAACGCTTTAGCGTAAGCAAGCAGAGCTTTTTAGTAGAGCTTAAAAAGGTCAGGGGCAACACCAACGTAAAAACCGACAACCCCGAAGACACTTACGAAGCGCTTGAAAAGTACGGGAGCGATTTGACTGCCGCCGCAAGAAAACATAAATTAGAGCCCGTTATCGGCAGAGACGAAGAGATTAGAAACGTCATAAGAATTTTATCACGCAAGACTAAGAACAACCCCGTTTTAATCGGCGAGCCCGGTGTGGGCAAGACGGCGATTGCCGAAGGACTTGCTCAGCGTATCGTTAAGGGCGATGTACCCGAAGGACTTAAGGACAAGACGCTCTTTGCCCTGGATATGGGTGCGCTGGTTGCAGGCGCAAAGTACAGGGGCGAGTTTGAAGAGAGGTTAAAGGCAGTTCTATCCGAAGTAGCCAAGTCGGAGGGCAGAATAATTCTGTTTATTGACGAGTTGCACACCATTGTCGGCGCAGGCAAGAGCGACGGCGCTATGGACGCAGGCAACCTTTTAAAACCTATGCTTGCGAGGGGTGAGTTGCACTGCATAGGCGCAACGACCTTGGACGAGTACAGAAAATACATTGAAAAGGACGCCGCCCTCGCAAGGCGTTTTCAACCCGTAACCGTAAACGAGCCCACCGTTGAGGACACGATTTCCATCTTGAGAGGGCTTAAAGAGAGGTTTGAAATTTTCCACGGCGTGCGCATACACGACGATGCGTTGGTTGCGGCGGCGACCCTTTCGAACAGATATATTACCGACCGCTTTTTGCCCGATAAGGCGATAGACCTCGTGGACGAGGCGGCGGCTATGCTGAGGACTGAAATCGACTCTATGCCCTCGGATATGGACGCTTTAAACCGCAAGATTATTCAGCTTGAAATCGAGGAAAAGGCGCTCTCCAAGGAAAACGACAACATCTCGCAAGCCCGTTTAGAGGCGTTAAAGAAAGAGCTTGCCGACTGCAAGGAGCAGTTTGCCGCCCTTAAGACGCAGTGGGACGACGAGAAGGCGAGTATCGACAGAGAAAAGCAGTTGAAAGAGCGCATTGACGAGACGAGAGGAGAGATTGACAGCGCAACCAATTCAGGCGATTTGGAAAAGGCGGCAAGGCTGAGATACGGCGAGTTGCCCGCACTTGAAAAGGAGCTTGAAAACTTAAAGGCAAAGCAAAGCGGAGAGCTACTTCAAGACGAAGTCGACGAAGAACAGATAAACCGCATAGTATCCCGTTGGACGGGCATACCCGTAGCCAAATTAAAGGAAGGCGAAAGGCAGAAGATTTTGCACCTTGCCGACGATTTGCATAAGAGAGTTATCGGTCAAGACGAGGCTGTAACCAAGGTTTCGGAGGCGATTCTTAGAGCGAGGGCGGGCATTTCCGACCCTGCAAGACCGATAGGCTCGTTCCTGTTCTTAGGTCCTACGGGCGTCGGCAAGACCGAGCTTGCGAAGTCGCTTGCCGAAAACTTATTCGACGACGAAAAGAATATCGTAAGAATAGATATGTCCGAATATATGGAAAAGTTTTCCGTATCCCGTTTAGTCGGCGCTCCCCCGGGATATGTTGGCTACGAGGAGGGCGGCACTTTAACCGAGGCTGTGCGCAGAAAGCCCTACTCTATCGTACTTTTCGACGAGATTGAAAAGGCGCACCCCGACGTGTTCAATATTTTATTGCAAATCCTTGACGACGGCAGGGTAACCGATTCGCAGGGGCGCACGGTGGACTTTAAAAACACGATAATAATTTTAACGAGCAACTTAGGCTCGGCGGATATTATCGAGGGCATTGAGGGCGGAGAAATTACCCAAGAGGCAAAAGAGAGAGTCGGCGCACTGCTTAAGCAGTCGTTCCGCCCCGAATTTTTGAACAGGTTGGACGAAATAATCATATTCAAGCCCTTGACCGCAGACAATATGAAGGGCATAGTGGAATTGCTTTTAGACCGCCTTGCCGCAAGATTAAGGGAAGAAAATCTCAATCTTAAGGTGACCGACGCCGCAAAGGAATACATTGCGGAAAACGGCAGCGACAACATCTACGGTGCAAGACCTTTAAAGAGGTATTTACAAAAGCACGCCGAAACGCCCATAGCAAGGTATATTATTGAGAACAACCCCAAACCCGACACCACTTTGGTTTTGGACTGCGGCGAGGGCGGACTTACCCTCTACTCCGAATAATTCATTCGCTTAACAACCCTCCGCTCCGCATATATTTTTTTAACCCGCACATACTGCTCGTATGGGAAAGAAAAATAACAAAAAGAGCATAGAGGACTGTTTGGACCACGCAGCAAGCGCCAACGAGTGCACGGGCGCACTGCAACATATGGAATTGGACTTAGACGAGCTCGCCGAATTCCATAGAAAATTTAACTCTTAACTCAATTAAATTTGGGGTAGTACCCAAGATAAGGGCAACGCCGCCGACGGATTTTCCGTCGGCGGCGTCTGTAGTTAAATTTTTTATGCGGCGTTTATCCGTGCTTTGCTATCATTCCGCTCGAGATAAAAAAGCTCTGCGTTAAGCCCTTTGCCGATTTACTCTGCGGGATAAGCGTTTTAAGCTTGCCCCTGCCGTGTACTTTGTCGATAAAGGTCGCTTTATTTATCCCCAAGGCTTGGGCGTTGAGAGAATAGTAATCGGATAAATACCTCTTTATAAGCCCCTCGGCGTAACTGCACACGGTGGGGTATTTCTTAATATCCGTTAAATCGAATTGAGCGTACTCCTCACTGCCCTGCCTAAAGAGCGTAAGCTTATCGCCTGCAAGAACGAGCTCGAACTCGGCGTCGCCGCCCATTTCCAAAAGGCTTAAATGCTCGTTGAAATTATCGGCTATAAAGCGGTGGACTATGCGGCGGTAGGGTCTTTTTAAAAAGATTTCCCACACGATTATAAACGCAAATAAAAGGGCGAGGAGAGCCAACAGGGCGACGAACACCCACACCGACCAGTCGGTGAGCTTTAACCTCGTCTTTTCAACCGCAACCCAAGCGGCGAGCCCTGCGGCAAGCAAGGCGAGTACCGCCATTATTGCGTTGGTTAAAAGTGTTGCGTACCTGTTGCTTTTAAAGGTAGCCTGTATCTCGGGCGAGGATAAGTCCGTCATTTTATAAGTCCTCTTTTCAAAAAGTAGTTATTTTCAGTCTTTTTACAAGGCTTGCCGCCCTTGACTATTTCGATAACGTACGAATTCTTTGCGATGCCGTCGGTTACGGTTACGCTCTCATAGCCTTGACCACAGCCTTTAGCGTAATACCCCTGCAAATATTCTGCGATATATGTTCCGAAATTTGAATATACTTTGCGTAGCGGCTTGATACCCGACAAATCGAAGGTCACTTCTTTAAAGGAATTTTGCCTGCTTAAAGTGAGTTTATCCCCAGAATATGAGGCAACTAACGCAATTTCGCTATCGCCTGAAAGCAGGTCGGCACGCTCCGCCATAGCGGCTGCAAGCCTGTTTAACACCGCCTGCTTAACGCCTTTTTCAAAGTGAATTTTAAGCGCTAAGAGAATGATTACAGAAATAAGCGCCACGCCTTGAACTACGATAAGGGCAATGGAAATTGCCAAATACTTTTCCATATTCGAAGTAAAATAGAAAACGGCAGCTTCTATACACATGGTAATAACTAAAACGGCAATAGCCGCAGTAGATAGTTTTTTTATCCTCGCAATACCTTTTTTTATCTCTTCGTTATCGAACGTTACCATAAATTATTCTTTTTCCTGCTTTAATTTTTCAAGCGCTAAAAAGTGTATTTCCTCGGTGGCGATTGAAAGCTTTGTAAGCTGGTCTCGCTGGGTGGAAGGGTGCAGCCAAAAGCTGTCGTCGTTCGTGGAAATATCCACGCTGTCGCCTAAGAAGTGACGGCGGTTTTTGCGCCTTTTAAAGAAGGGATAGTCGTACTCGATATGCACGCTTTCAAGCTCCGCCGCCTTCCACTCGATATGCGTGGGCTCGCCGTAGATATTGCCGTCTAAAACCGTACCGTCCAAAGTCTGCACTAATCTTCCCTTGCCGTGATGCTCGAACTCCTTTGCGTTGGGCAAGGTATGTACGTCCACCTCGCCTTCATAGCGGTATATGCCCGAACGAACCTCATCTCTTACGTTCGCCCTTTGCCACTTAAACCAGTCGGGGATATGCTCGAATTCCGTTTCGCCCTCTTCGGCTTTAAGCCTGCCCAAATTCGTCATCTGCCAGCCCTTGCCGCAGGAGCTGCACCAAAGGCGAGTACCCTCCGAGTACATCTCAAACTCCTTTTTGCAGTGAGGGCATTGATAGAGTATGCTGTGCAAGCCGTGCGCACGGTTTTTATAGTTGTTCTCTATGCCGTTTTCGTACTGATACTTAAAATCGTCCCTTTCAAACGCCTTTACGATTCTATCGTTAATCGTGTCGGCAGAGAGAGTTTTAACCTCCTCTTCCGTGACGATTTGTTCAATCGTAGCTCTCTGCGGGCAGGGTTGCCTCGTCTTGTTCCACTGCGGACCTATGATAAAAGTGCCCTGCATATTCAAGACGACGACGGGTATGCCCAAAAGCTTGCAGAGCTTGCCCACCGACGGGGGAACGTAGGACGCACAGCCGTCTAACGAGTACCTTGCCTCGGGATAAATACATATTATATCGCCGTAGTTTTTTACACAATGGCGCATATTGCGGATAAGGTCGTAATCTCTTACGAATTTACGCTTGCAAATACAACCTAAAATACGCATAAGCCCGTCGCCCATATCCCTGATTGCGTCGATTGCTACGACGTTGTTTACTCGTTTATAGGGCAATATAGCCTTGTATTCTAAGCAGAAATCCATTTCGCTTGCGTGAGTTGCAAGCAACAGGTAGGGCGGCTTTAACCCATCCATACCAACTCTTTTAATCTCTGCGCTAATGCCCCTCATTCTATACGATATTACGAATGTACGGGCAATCCACATCCATATTGCGCTCGCCCTCTTGGGCTTGCGTGTAAAATCGTATTTTCTCACTTCTTTCTTTTTCATATTCTTATCTCTGTAGGTTAAAGTGGGTTTTTATACACATATTTTACTTTAAATACTTTAATTAGTCAATAGCAGTTTACAAATTCTGCACTCGTAGATAATTAAGAAATTTATCGCCATAATTAAACAAGGCGCCAGCAGTTAGCTTTTACGCCTTGTTTTAAATAAACGAAAAATATATAAAGCCGTCTAATTCTTGTTGCCGTTTATCTGCGGAGGCTGTTGGTTCGACGAGTCGACGGCGGAAGATTTTTCGCTATGGATAATGTGTTCGAACGCCTCCTTGACGCTGATATTCATACGGGATATATCGCCCTCTGCAACGGCTTTTGCCGACTGCTCTTCAAGGCTTCTTTCCATAGCGTTTTTTATTTCGTTGAGGTCCTTTTCGTCCATATTTTCAAAGACTTCTCTCAACCTTATCCTCTCTGCGTTTTCGTCTAACGAGGGCGGGTTTCCGTTCTGCCCCGCCATACCGACGTCCTTTCCCGCCGCCAAATCAATGGACGAAGGACTTTGGATAGAAACGCTGTCCTCGTTAAAGTTTTCGACGTGGGGCAAGTCCATATAGGTCTTTTCTCTTTCTTTAGCAGGCTCGTCTAAACCCAAAATCTCGGGAATATCCCCAAAGTAAATTTCGTCGGGATTTTTAAAAACCGCCGTCTTTTCCCCTGCTTTAGGGGCGTTAGACTTTTGAACGGGTTTTTCACGTTCAGCCGTCTTATCCGCATTTTTCTTTTCCGCAAGGGTATCGCCCTTTTCTCCCTTTTTATTCGGCTTTTTTGCGCCGCCGTCGTCTTTTAAAGCGTTCTTAGGCGCACTCGCTTTAATCTCAGTTTTACTCTCATTTTTTGCAACCCTGCGCTCTTTCTCCGCAGTCTTATCGCCGCCGACGCCCTTTGGGGAGGGGTTTTCCTTTAAAGTCTTTTCTCCGCCCTTATTTAAGCGGGTCTGCTTTTTGCCCTCTTTTATACCTTGCTCTTTGTTTACGGCTTTTTTGTCCTTGCGTTCGGAGGGCTTTTTTTGATTTTTTTCGGTACGCTCGCCCTCATTCTCTTCGGCAGGGGTTTTATCCACTCTTTGCTTAGCCTTATCTTCCTGCGATTTAGCCTCGCCTTTGCCGCCATTTTCACCCGAACCGCCGCCTGACGACTGTGCGTTTTCGCCCTGAGCTAAAATAGCCGTTTGTGCACCGCCGAATTTAGAAATCAACTTTCCTATCCGCCTGCGGACGGCTATCTCCCTGCGGTAGGCAAAGGGATGGCAAAGCACCCCTAAAAAACCCGAATACCTGTCGACTATACGCATATCGAGCGCAAGCACCGTAACCATAGCGTTTTCCACGCCGTTTTGAGAGGCGTTTAACGCCTCTTCAACCACCGATTTAGAGGGATATTTCCTCCACCGCAAAAAAGTGTTTTGGGCAAGGGCGCTCAGCTTAACGGAATAATCGCCGCCTTCAAAGTTTTTCATAAAATCAATATAAAGGCGCAGTAGTGAAAGCGCTCATAGCAATCGTTACTTCTTTATTGAAAGAACTTAACGACGCTGCGATTTTTATCGTGGGTCTATAACTGTAATCGCCCGTATAACCTTCCACCGTAACCATAAGATTGCCGCTCTTAGTTATAACTACTTCCGTCACCGTGCCGTTGCCTGCGTCTACTAAAGTAACGTTTTCAACGGTTGCGTTTTGCGCATTAAAGCTGCCGTAGGGCAACGAGAAGGTAGCCGAAATATTGCGGGAAGCGCTCGTATCGTCCGACAAAGACGAAATGCAGGTCAGTTTAGGTTTGCGAAGATAAGTATAGCAATAAGAATCCTTGCCGTTTTGAGTAGCCGAACCTTTAACGGTGAGCTTGCACATAACCTTATCGTCGTCGAATGAGGTAGAAGTGTTGCCCGTTAAGGTAACTTCAATTTCTTCTTCGCTAACGTACTTAACGCTTTTTACCGTTTTGCCTGAGAGATTGCTGTCCAAAACTATATC
>JBJFAF010000090.1:0-3246 GCA_051887755.1 Candidatus Coproplasma sp. | reverse complement strand
TTCGCTGTATGTCTGCGTCCGCGGTGCATAGTTCATTATTATGCTGCCGGTCTTTCCGCTGCGGTTCTTTGTTACTGCAATTTCTTTGCGGCCTGTTTCCGGGTTGTCCCACAAAAACATTATTTTGGTAGCGTCGTTTTCCCATGATCCGCTTTCCTTTAAGCTGCTATTTTTCGGTGCCGTCCTTTCGTTGCTCTTGCTCTCGCGGTTTTGCTGCAATAGCACAAACATGATTATATTATTAAGCCTTGCTATTCTGCGCAGTTCTTCCGAAATCGCCGTAAATCGTTCGTACCTGCTGGCCGCTTTGTTCTCTGCGTTTACAAGTAAGCCGGTATCAATAAATACTATTGTCGGCTCTGTTCTTCCCTTTGTTGCCGTTTTAATGTGTGCTTCAATCTCTTTAATGCTATAAGCGTCTGTTAAAAGCTGCACTTCTCTTCTCTTGGCGATCTCGCGTATAGCATCGTTTACTTTGCTTCGCGTGCCTGGATCGTGCTTATAGCCCTCTATCTGGTCAAGCTCCATTCCTGTGTGTATCGCTACTAATCGTTGTACAATGGTCGCCTCGTCCATTTCCAGATTGATATATATAGCCGGGTATCTGTCTTGCAGCTCATGCAAAAAGTTAAGTGCAAGGCTGCTTTTTCCTGCTCCTGTGTCGGCTGCTATAACTACAGTATCATGGGTTTTTATTTTGACCATTTCAGATAGCTGCGGAAAGCGTGGCATACTTAAAAAGTTGTCGTCTACTTCCTCCAATATTGCTATCGCTCGTTCTGATGTAAGCAAGCCCGGGAAGCGCACTTTTTGTTCTGCCGTTCTCACGGCTTCGAAAAATGCTGCTCTATTGGCCTGTAAGGCTGCATTTGGGTCTTTGTGCTGCCCGCAAATATCAGGCGTTGCATAGGCTATTTTAAGCTCCTGCAAGCCTCTTTTAAGCACGGCTGCCGCGTTCTTCCCGGCATCGTCGGTATCAAGGCATAATATAAGCGTGTTGCGGGTGCGCTGCTTTCCGATCTGCTCTAATAGCTTGCGGGTATTGTTCGCGCCGTTAAGTGCTACGGCCTCGCCCCCGGCCTCAATTATGCTTAATGCGTCTATTGCGCCCTCTGTGATAAATACCGGGCGCGCAGAGTCGTTATATAAAGCCTTTATGTTGAAAAGCTCTACTTGACTGTCCGGCGCGTTGATATATCGCTCTTTTGCGTTCGGATCCGTGAAGCGTCGCACAAAGAAACTTTGCGAAACAGGAATAATCAAAGCCCGCGTATAAAGCTCATAGCCCAAATAATACCGCTCCGCCGTTTCTTTGCTTATGCCTCTAAGAGATAAATACGCTTGCGCTTCCGGATCGCTTATTTGTTTGTTGCAATGCTCGTAAAATGTCGTGTAGTCTTGCTTGTCCTCTACGGCCTCTATTTTGCCCTCTGGCGCGTTTTCTGCTGGCAAGGGTGCTTTTGTATTGCTTTGTATGGTGCGGTCGCTCTGCGGGCTTCCTGCGCTGTTTAGCGGCCATTCTGTGGGCTTGTCTACTTCAATGCCGAAACGCTCGCATAATGCCCGGAAGGCCTCGCCATAGTCGCATTGGTGTTCAGCTCTGTAAAGGTCGATTATGTCCCCATAAAATCCGCACTTGAAGCACTTTAATTGTGTGCCGTCGCCGTGCGGATCTACTGCCATGCCGTCGCCGTCTTTGCCGCTGCCGTTGCCGCAATAAGGTAGCGGGCAAATGTATGTGGGCTTGCCGTTCACGCGCTTTTTGGCTGGCGTCAAGTATTCAGCATAGCGGCTCTTAATTTCTCTTTTTGCTTCTTCTCTGTTCATTCGTGTTAAATTCCTTTCTTCCCTGCTCCGTCAGGGATTCTTCTTTACAGGCACATAATAATGCAGCGTGGCCGCCGCTTCAAGCGTGCGGACAACGCGTATACGGTACTTATAATACTTACAGTACCTATAGCATTTTTGCCGAAACGCGGAAAGCCTTGATATACAAGGGTTTTCTGGCGTTTTTTAGGGGCTTTTATCCGCCCAAAAATTGCCGGGTATCCGCCCGAAAATTGCCCCCTATCCGTCCAAAGATTGCCCCCATACCGCCCAAAGATTGCCCCCGGCTCTGGCCTATATCTTGATTTCTACGCCGGTTTTCTTTCGGCCATGTGTAAGCTCTGAATAGCCGGTTATATACTTGTCGCGTTTCCAGTTTGTAAGTACAAGGGCTACATAGTCCCTTATAAGCCGTTGTTCTTTCTCTTTCGGGTCGCCCTCGCATACGCTGGCGTAAATGTCAGCGTATAAGATATGTCGGCTCTGCCGGTTGCCGGTCTTGCCTTTCATGCGCTCAATACGCCGCATAAGGTAGCCTTTAATTGCTATGCGTCGCTCTGTGTTTGATACTTTCGCGCCGGTTTTGTCGCGTATATCAAGCAGCGCGGCCGGTACGGTCAGTACTTGCCCTGTAAGGCGGGAATAATCGTATAAAATCGGGGTTTTCATTACTTTATAGGCTGTTACTTTCTGGCCGCCCGCTATTACCTCGATTTTCTCAAGGGCTAAAAGGTAAGTATCTATCTTGCCGCCTGTTACCTGTGCGCCGTTTAAGGATAGTTTGCGCCGGGTCAATTCCTCGCTGCAATCAATCTGCACGCGCACAAAGCGCATTTTATCAAGACTGCGCGTTACTGCGCTGAGCTGCTGCGGGGACGGTGTTTCCGTTTCGGTCGCGTGTACCATTGCCCGATATACGGTGGCTGCTGTTATAACGTGGCTTTCGTCGCCGTATTCGTACAGGCTGGTTACTGCGTCTGCTACGTTGCGGTCGTATTCTGTAAAGGGCTGTCGGCTGGTAAGTTTTACATTGTCGCCCTCATAGCTCAATAGGCAGCGCGTTATAATGTCGCCCTTTTTCTTTCCTACGTCCAGATTTATTACGCCCGCGTCTATAATGTCCTGTGTAAGACTATTTGCAAGTTTATTGTTAGGGATAATATGCTTTTGCGGGATAATGCTTGTGAGCTGCGGCAAGGCTGCGCGTACTTGCTCCGGGGTTATACTTCCAGCGTCGGAAATAAGGGCTTGTAAAAGCTCCATTACCGGGCGCACGTCTGCCCCCGCTTGCTCATTACTCAAGGCATAGCGCAAGGCCTTAATAATAACGTCGTGATATTTGGCTTGGATCTGATAGCATTCTTCGTTCCAGCGTTCCCATGCGACATCATAATAACCCTTATCGCTCTTGCTGATACG
>JBJFAF010000089.1:0-13762 GCA_051887755.1 Candidatus Coproplasma sp. | reverse complement strand
CGGGGCAGGGCGAATCTATCCCCTGCATATCTCACGCCGTGCAGTTGGAAATTTAAAAAGCTTGGCTTGCCTCAAGGGGGGAGGAGTTTAATGGAGAGCAAAGTAATAGAGATACTTTTAATGTTTGTAAAGGCGTTCGTAGTGGGCGGCTCAATCTGTACGCTTGCGCAGATTATTATAAACTTTACCGATTTGACCGCAGGCAAAATTTTAGTGTACTTTATGCTTGCGGGCGTAGTGCTAACGGCAATCGGCGTCTATCAGCCGCTCGTCGATTTTGCGGGCGCAGGTGCGACCGTACCCATCTCGGGGTTCGGCTACCTTCTTGCAAACGGCGCAATCAAGGGTGCGGAAAAGGGCTTTTTCTACGCCGTTACGGGCAGCCTTGCGGCGGCGAGTGCGGGCATTACGGCGGCGGTGGTATTCTCGTTTATAATGGCGCTTATATTCAAGGCGCACACAAAGAAGAATTAAATTTCCGTGTATAAAATACGGCGCTCCCCGAGTTAGGGCTCGGGGAGCGCCGTCATAAATATATTTATCTAATTTACAGCATTAAGCTCTCGACGTATTCAATCTGTTCCTTTGTTGCAACGCCTTCGGTAAACGCACAGGCGCTACCGCTTGCGGTTGCAAAATTAAGCGCTTTAAAGTAGTTGCCCGTCTTGATATATTCGTGCAAAAAGCCTGCAATCATACAGTCGCCTGCGCCCACCGAATTGATAAGCTGACCTCTCGCCGCCCTGATGTAACAGGTTTGATTGGTCTCTGTAACCATTATTGCTCCCTCCGAGCCCAAGGAAACGATTACGTTCCTTGCGCCCCTCTTTTGCAATTTTCTTGCGTAGGCGGCGATTGTCTTCGTGTCGTTGACGGAGGAGGGTATACCGAAAATTTCGCATAGCTCAAACAGGTTGGGCTTAATCAAAAAGGGCTTGTATCTCAGCGTTTCGCAAAGCAGTTCTCCGCAGGCGTCGACTACGAAATTCACCCCCTCGATTTCCTCTAATGCGTCAATGACGTCCGCATAGATTTCATCGCCCAAATAGGAGGGGGCGTTGCCCGAAATTACTACGAAATCGCCTTCCTCTAATTTGTCCTTAAGCAATTCGGTCAGTTTTTCAACGTCCTTTGAGGTAATTTCAACCCCGCAGGCGTTTATATCCGTCTCCGTAATGGACTTGATTTTAACGTTGATTCTACTTCTTCCCGCAACCTCGAAGAGTTGATGCTTAAGCCCGAGAGCCTCTATTTCCCTGCGAATTTCCTCGCCCGTAAATCCTGCTACGAACCCCAACGCAGTCGTATCGTCGCCAAGCTCTTTAAGTTGTAAAGAGACGTTAATTCCCTTGCCGCCCACGGTCAGACGCTCGGCAGAAGTGCGGTTGACCGCACCCGACTTATAGTTATTAACTTTGACGTAGTAATCCAAAGATGGATTAAACGTTAGCGTATAAATCATCGTAGAAATTCCGTGGAAATAGTTTATTAAAGTAGATATACTTTAAATCATTTCTTCAAGTTTGTCAAATCAATTATTAAGGCTAAAAAAAATGAGCGTCTTAAATTAAAATGTAAACCAAAATATTAAAAATGGTTGACAATATGACGGGATAAATATTATAATGCAGGTATGGAAAGTAAATGCGAAGTGCTTGAAGAACAAGCAGAGGGGCAGGGAAAAGAGAGTAAAAAGGGCTTGGCGTCAGGGCGCAAATTAATAGTGAGGGATATTTGCTATATTGCGCTGTTTGTCGCCGTGCTTACGGCGTGCTCTTGGATAGCGATACCCATATCGGAAATATCTATAACCTTGCAGACTATGGGCGTATGTATGGCGGCAGGCTTTTTAGGTTGGAAAAGGGGAGTGCTGTGCGTTTTAGCGTATATACTTCTCGGCGTATGTTGTGTTCCCGTATTTTCGGAGTTTAAAAACTTTTATGCATTAATCGCCTCTGCCTCGGCGGGGTACGTCGTAGGTTTTTTGTTTACGGCGCTAATCGTCGGGATAACTTCTGACAAAATGCACCTTATCGGCAAAAAAGTGACGGGCAAGGCGGCAAAGCAGGTCGTACAGCTTATAATCTTAGCCCTGTCTATGGCAGTGGGCGTAGCGGTTTGCTACCTTTTCGGTACGCTGTGGTTTATGCTTATTTACAAGGGCAGCGTCACGACGACAAATTTACAGCTTGCACTTACCTACTGCGTCTACCCGTACATATTACCCGACCTCGTAAAAATAGTGTTGTCGACTTTTTTGGTAAACTATTTAAAGGGCTATGTAAAACTCGGACGTTAATAAATAATATCAAAGCCCCTGCCGTTGCGGATAATTACGCAACGGCAGGGGCTTTTTTATATACTCTAAACATATTTTACAATTTCTTTAATTGCGCCGTAGATATTGCAAATCAAGGCGTTCCTCGGTTCGGAGGCGGTTATATAACCAAGCGTTTGCTCGACTTCCGCCGTATATACGCCTATGCCTATAATCACGCTGTTTATCGTCTTTGCGGCGAGATTGACTTCGCCCTCGACGAGTATTCCGCAGACCTTTTTATCGTTTAAAAAAAGCTCGTCTACGTTTTGTATTTCGGGTATATTGCCGCAGCAATCGCCTATCACTTCGGCTACTGCCTTTGCACACTTAGCCCTTAACTCGTCCGCACGGTCAAGGGGGAGGCTGCATTTAAGCGCAACAGACATATATACGCCCTTTTGCTCGGGGGAGGCAAAGCTTGCCCCGCTTTTAGTCCTTCCCATAGTCTGCCTCTCGGCGACGACTATACACTCGCCATCCGTGCAAAGCCTTTGCATAGCCACGGTGTTGGTGGAGGTAACTTCGTCGTAGCAGTAAACGCTCGCCCCCGTCTTATCGGCGATTACGGCGGAAGAGAGCAGGTCGCACTTGCCGTCGAGCATATATCCCCTGTTGGTTACGGAGGCTATTATATACCCCTCCTGCGTAAGCTTTTTCACGGCTTTCCACACCGCCTGACGGGTTACGCCCAAGCTTTGGGAAAGGCTTTCGCCCGAAACGTATTCGCCCCTCCTGCTATCAAGCCGTTTTAAAATTTCGCTCTTTAAACTCATACCTAAAGTTTACCACTTTAAAAGTGAGTTGTAAAGCATTAAAAAAGCCGTAAAAATATTGCAAAAGCCGCTTGATTGTGGTACAATCAAAATCGTATAGCTTAATTTTTAATGCAAGTATTGTCAAACGGCGCAAAGTATGATAAAATAATTCAAATACGCTTTAAACGCCGTACGGAAGTTTTATGGTTTAACAACCCGACCGCACGATAGCATATTATGTCGTATGCAAAAAACTCTTGCGGTTATAAATCTTTCGGCAATAACGCACAACGCCAAGCTCGTACGCTCATTCGTCGGCGACAGGTTTTTTTACGCCGTTGTCAAGGCGGACGGATACGGTCACGGTGCGGAGCGTATCGCTTTAGAGATAGAAGATATCGTAGACGGCTTTTGCGTGGCTATAGCCGAGGAAGGTATCGCCCTCCGCATTGCGGGCGTTCAAAAACCCGTCTTAGTGCTCGCCCCGCCCCTTTCAAAGGAGGACGGGCTTGCACTTAAGCATTACGGCTTAACCGCAACCGTGTGCGACGCTAAAAGCGCAAGGCTTGCGAATGGGCTGAACTGCCATATAGCAATCAACACGGGTATGAACCGTTACGGCTGTAATTTAGACGGCTTGACCGAGCTTTTAAAGCTCGTTCCGTCCCAAAGCATATGCGGCGTATATTCGCATATGTACGCACCCGAAAACATTTCGGCAAGCGAGAGGCAGTTAAAGCTTTTTACTCGGGCGGAGAGCATTGTTAAGGGATATGCCCCTAAAGCGATAGCGCATTTTGCGGCAAGCGGCGGCGTTGCGCTCGGCGGAAAATATTTATTCGACGGTGTGCGTTGCGGGCTTATGCTTTACGGCTATGCGCCGCAGGGCTTTAAAATAGAGGGGCTTAAACCCGCATTGACGGTATACGCCCGCCTTGCGCAGAGCACTCGATTTATCGGCGGCGGTATAGGTTATAACGTTGCGGACGAAGATTATAAAGGGCTTTATACCTACCGTTTAGGCTATGGCGACGGCTTTTTTAGATGCGTGCCGCTCGGCGAAAAAACGCTGTGTATGGACGCCTTTATCTCGCAGGAGAAGAGGGAGTTTATGCCCGTCTTTACAAATGCGGACGAGTATGCGAAAAGGTGCGGCACGATTAGTTACGAAGTGCTTTGCTCTGTGACGAAGAGGAGTGAGAGAGTGTATGAAAGAGGGCTTGAGGTATAAATATAAAATCAAACGCAAATATTTTCAGCACTCGGCAAGAGAGGTTGCCGACGGCGCTATAAAGGATATTTTCGATTTGGCTTTTGCCGATAAAAACAGCTTTTTTATCTATTACAGCTACGGCACGGAAGCGGATACTCACGCAATTATTGCAAATCTGCTTGCTGCGGGTAAAAAGGTATATCTGCCGAGAGTGGAGGGGGATATAATAGTGCCCGTCCCCTATAGCGCACAGACCGAGCTTACTAAAAACTCCTTCGGCATTGAAGAGCCTTCAGGACAAGCTTTCGATGGGGAGATAGAGGTCTGCGTAACGCCCCTTCTTGCGGTCAATTCAAGGGGGTACAGGTTAGGTTACGGAGGCGGCTATTACGATAAATTTTTCGCCGCACACCCGAATATTTTAAAGGCAGGCTTAGGCTACAGCCTGCAATCTTGCGAGGATAATTTCGAGGAGGAAAACGACGTTCCTCTCGATATATTTATAAGTGAAAGGGGGATAATTACCTTTGGAAAATAACTTATTCGAAGAAGAGAAGGCTTTCGAATATTCGACTAAGAGAAAGTTTTGGTTAGAATTTAAAGATATAATGTCGGGCTGTGCTTTCCCGTTTATAATTATGGTCATCTTTTCAAGCACGATTATAACCTTTGCAAGCACAAGCGAGGTGGATTTGGTCGTAAGGCTTATTGCGTTAATCGGGGGCGAGCTTATGCTTGCGGCGGCTTTCTTTATATTCGGCAGAGCAAACGGTTCGGACGCATATAAAAAGACGGTTGAAAACGCAAGGAAGAGGGAGTTAAACTCCTCCGACGAGAAGGTGGCTTACCATACGGGCGAATATGCGCTGTGGAAGGGTACGTTAATCGGCTTTATAATTTGTATTCCCTTTTTAATCATTCTCACGATACAGCTTTGCATTAAAAATTCGTTCTGCACGTTTATGTTGCAATACGTCTTTTCTTGGGGCTACGCTCCGTTCTTGTTCTTAGGCGATGGCTATGCGGCGCTCAGCTATGTAATGATTGTGTTTCCCGTCGGGATAATGACGCTCGGCTACTTCTTCGGCAAACTTCGCCAGATTAAAATTCAGGAAGAGCTTGCAAAGACCAACCCCGACGATAAGCGTAGCCGAGTGGTAGATATCCCCGGCGAAAAAAAGAACGGTAAGAATAATAAGAGGCGCAAAAAGTGAGGATAATCTCCGGCAGACACAGGGGAAGGAAGCTCGTTGAATTTACGGCAGAGGGAATTCGCCCCACCTCCGACAGGGCAAAGGAAAGCCTTTTCAACATACTCTCGACAAAAATAGTCGGCGCAACCGTGTTGGACTTGTTCTGCGGGAGCGGGAGCATAGGCTTGGAGTGCGTGTCGAGGGGTGCGGACAAGGTGTACTTCAACGACAAATCGGCAAGCTCGGTTGCGGTGTTAAAGAAGAATATCGCAATCTTAAAGGAAGAGAATAGTTGCGCCGTCTCGGTTTTGGACTATAAGGACTTTTTAAACCGCTGTAGCGTTAAATTCGATATAATTTTTCTCGACCCGCCTTATGCGGATGAGTTAGGCGTCCCCGCCTTGAATTTAATAGCTCAAAGGGGGTTGCTTGAAAGGGGCGGCGTGGCAATTTACGAGCGTGACCGCACCTTCGAGGGCGAAATTAAAGGGCTTAAAAAGGCGGACGAGCGCAAGTACGGCAAGGCGTATTTAACCTTTTTCAAGGCGGAAGAGAGCTTTTAAGTTAAGCTTTTTTTAAGCAATAAAAGAGTGAAAAATAAACTGAAAAATTATGGATAAAAAAATCTGTGTGTTTGCAGGGTCGTTCGACCCGCCTACCGTCGGACATCTGGCGGTTGTGGAAAAGAGTTTAAAAATCTTCGACGGCGTTACCGTTGCGCTTATGATTAACACCGCTAAAAAATGCCTGTTTACGGTTGAAGAGCGGTTGCAAATGCTTAAAGAGCTGTTTGCAGACAACCCCGCCGTCAAAGTAATCAAATTCGAGGGGGCGGCAGTCGACCTGCTTGAAAAGGAGGGCACGCCATTCTACGTCAGGGGCATAAGGGACGGCATAGACTTTGAATACGAAAACCGAGACGCCTTTGCAAGCAAAAAATTAAAGGAAGATTTAATAACCATCTATCTTCCCGCCGAGCAGGACGAGTTGCATATAAGTTCTTCGCTCGTCCGCAACTCAGTTAAGTTCAACAAGGACTACGAAAATTATATTCCTGAAAAAATACTCAAAACTTTAAAAAAATTTTTGGAGAAGAAAAATGTTTGAAAAGCAAATTAAAATTCCCGAACCTGCGGAAATCAAGGAAAGATTACCACTCTCCGACGAGCTTAAGGAAATTAAAGTTTCCAGAGATAAAGCCATATCGGACGTAATCACGGGCGAAAGCGATAAGCTTATAATCATCGTCGGACCCTGCTCTGCTCATGCAGAAAAGCCCGTTTTGGAGTACGTTGAACGCTTGGGCAAGCTAAACGAAAAGGTAAAAGACAAGCTCGTTTTAGTTCCCAGAATTTATACCAACAAACCCAGAACTAAGGGCGTTGGCTATAAGGGTATGTTCTCTCAGCCCGACCCTTCTAAGTCGGAAGACATTTTAAAGGGTATTTTGACCATAAGGGATTTAAATGTCAAGGCAATCGGCGTGAGCGGACTTGCCGCCGCCGATGAGATGTTATACCCCGCCAACTACGCTTACGTTGACGACCTGTTATCCTACGTTGCCGTCGGCGCAAGGAGCTCGGAAAATCAGCTTCACCGCCTTACTGCAAGCGGTATGGACGTACCCGTCGGCATTAAGAACCCGATGGGCGGTTCGATTTTGGTACTTTTAAATTCCATCTACGCTGCACAATCCCCGCAGACCTTTATGCTAAATGGCTGGCAGATGAAAACGAATGGCAACCCCTTAAGCCATGCAATTTTAAGGGGTGCGGTGGATAGCTACGGCAACGATATCCCCAACTTCCACTACGAAACGGTTATGCAGGTTATAGAGGGCTACGCAAAGTCGGGCTTGAAGAACCCTGCAATCATAATAGACGCAAACCACTCCAACAGCGGTAAGAAGTTCAAACAGCAGATAAGAATTTGTGAAGAGGTTATGAACAACCGCTTGTACGATAGCGATTTCAAGCACAACGTAAAGGGCTTTATGATTGAGAGCTTTTTGGAGGAGGGCAACCAAGCGGAGGATAAGGTCTACGGCAAGTCGATAACCGACCCCTGCCTCGGCTGGTGCGACACCGAAAGGTTGATTTTAGATTTAGCGGACAAGGTTTAATCTGCGGACAAGGCATTTTTACAAACGGGGGGTAGAAGAATGAAAAAACTCGGCTATTTAGGTCCGAAAGGCACTTACAGCCATCTTGCGGCGCAATGCTTAGGGGCGGACTGTAATCAAATCGCTTACCCGTCTTTCCCGTCGCTTACCGCCGCCCTAACTTGCGGCGAGTTGGACAGCATAGTCCTGCCCGTGGAAAACACGCTCAACGGCGCAGTCGTTCAAAATTTAGACCTGTTGCAGTCCACGGATAATATTTGGGCTTGCAGCTCGGCTAAAATAAGGGTGGACCACCGCCTAATAACGTTAAAGGGTGCGCCTTTGTCGGGCATAAAAAAAATCTACTCGCACGAACAGGCTTTGGCGCAGTGTTCCAACTACCTTTTCAAAAACTTCCCTAAAGCACAGCTTATCGCCACGCCCTCCACGGCGGAGAGTGTTAAAAACATTATAAGCGCAGACGTAGCCGCAATTGCGGGCAGTCAGTGCACGGGCGAGGGATTAGAGCTGTCTAAGGACGCTATTTCGGACGAGCCCAACAACTTTACGAGTTTTCTTTTAGTGGTCAGGGGCACGCCTTCGGCAACCGTAAAATCGAGTAAGATTTTCTTCTCCGTCACCTGCCTACACGAGGCGGGAGCTCTCGTAAGCCTACTTTCCGTGCTTGCAAATGCGGGCATAAATCTTACGAAAATCGAAAGCCGCCCTATCAAGGATAAGGACGGCGAGTTCAGATTTTTCATCGAAATCGACGGCGATTATTCAAGTGAAAATATGCAATATACTTTCGTAAAACTCCGTGAAAAGTCGACCTCGTTAAAGATTTTAGGTTGCTATTAAACTACCAAAAAAGCCCGAACAGGCATAGAATAATAAAAGCTGTTGCGCCCTGAATAAACTTGATAAGAATAAACCTTGACGGTTTGACTTTGCACTTTGTAAGATAGCATAGCTGTTGCAGTAAAATGGACGCCCCGCCGAACACGAGCAAAAAGCCTGCAATCGGCAGGGCGAAGAAACCGCCCGCCTTTGCGGCGGCAAAGCAACCGCCCGTCGCCTCTATAAGCCCCAAGCTTAGCCCTTCGCAGGCGTCGCCGAGCAACGGGCGCAATGCGGCGTTTAAGGGCAATAATAAATTATAATCTTCGGCGGCTTTGGACAGAGTATAAAAAAAGCAGATAAATCCACCTGCGCAAAGCACTGCGGAAACTGCGCCGTAAAAGCTGTCGTAGAGTAAGTCGCCGCCATTCTTATTTAAAGGCGCAAGGTTTTTCATTACCTGATTTTTCTTGACGAAAACGCCGTACACGGCGGGAACGATGACCGAAATATAGGCGGCTAACGTAAGTTTGACCCCGCAATATTCCCCGCCGAACGCCTTATAACCCACCGTGCCGAGGGCAAATGTCGGTGCGCAAATGCTACACAGCGGCGCAAGGGCGGCGGCGTCGGAATCGCTTATTTTTCCGCTTAAGCAGTATTCGCTTAAAAGCCTGCTCCCTGCGGGATACCCGCTGACTGCCGAAAGCAAGAATAGCGGCACGGCGGCGGGGTTTATATTTATTTTTCTGCATACCTTTTCAAATGGGGCGGAAACTGCGCTAACCGCATCCAACCCGCATAGCAACGAGCATACTACCATAAATGGGAACAGCGTGGGCAGTACGCTTTCCGCCCAAAGGCAAATTCCTTCAAAGCAGACGGCGGCGTACCTCTGCGGGTTAAGCGCCAAAACTGCGCCGAACAGCGCAAGCGCAATACATAATAGAGCTTTGTAAATTCTCTTAAGCTTAATTTTAGAGCTTTTCACCATATTAAAAACTATTAATCGGAAGTGCCAAATATGAAAAGAAAAAAAATCGGTCTGGCGTTAGGCAGCGGAGGCGCAAGGGGAGTTGCGCACGTCGGCGTAATCAAGGCGTTGGAGGAAGAGGGAATAAAACCCGATTATATCACGGGCTGTTCTATGGGTTCGGTCGTGGGCGGTTGTTACGCCGCAGGAATGACGGTTGACGAAATGCTTGAAACCGTCAATCAAATTAAACCCTTCGATTTAATCGACGTAAATCTCAATTTACGCCGCTCTATCTTAAAGGGCAATAAGATGTACGACATACTCATTCAAAAGATAGGCGACGTCCGTTTCGAAAACTTGCATATCCCCTTCGAGTGCGTGGCAAGCGATGTGCTTTCGAACAAGCTCGTGGTATTAAAAGAGGGCGAGGTTGCTACCGCAGTTCGCGCTTCGAGCTCTATCCCCCTCGTGTTCAGCCCCGTCAAGTGGGAGGATAAGGTCTTAATCGACGGCGGCGTGCTGTGCAGAATACCCGTCGAGCAGGTAAGGGATATGGGAGCTGACGTGGTAATCGCCGTCGACGTCTTAGACAACACCCGTGCCCCTGCGGCTAAGGTAAGCGGTTTCGTGGGAACTATGCTCCGTGTCTACGATATGATAGACAACAACCGTACGGACTACTTTAAACAGGTTATAAACGACGATAAAACGCTTTGGATAATACCTAAGATGGAGGGTATGAGCCAATACAAAATCAAGGGGCTTGATAACGCCTTTAAAGAGGGGTACGAGCTGACTAAAAAGCTTATGCCCCAAATAAAAGAGCTTATAAAATAATTCTCTCTCTCTTCATATATACGTCGCAATACTGTGCCAGGCTGCGTTTTTCTCGGGTCATTTACGCATAAGTAAACTCCCCGTCGAAAATACTCGCCTTCCTTATCTTGCTCGTATCTCTGAAGAGACGGTAACCCGAATAAGGTACAGAATAATATAAAATAAAATCAACCACATTTATTCTTTATTCTTTTTTCTTTATTCTTTAAACTAACTTATGGATTTATTTGATTTAAACGGCAACGAAGAGAAGGCAAAACCGCTTGCCGAGCGTATGCGTGCAAACAACTTAAACGATTTTATCGGGCAAAAGCATATCGTTGCGGAAGGCTCGTTACTTCGCCGTGCAATCTCGCTTGACAGGTTGGGCAGTTGTATCTTCTACGGTCCCCCCGGCACGGGCAAGACGACGCTTGCAAACATAATCGCCTCCACTACGCACGGCGAGTTTATAAAGTTAAACGCAGTACAGGCGGGCGTTGCGGACGTTAAGGCGGCGGTCAAGCAGGCGGAGGACAATTTAAAGCTGTACGGCAAGCGCACCTATTTAATGCTTGACGAGTGCCACCGCTTCAACAAAACTCAGTCAGACTCCCTTCTGCCCGCAATCGAAAAGGGTACGGTAATCTTTATCGGCTCTACGACCGAAAATCCCTATGCGTCTATGACGCCTGCAATCGTGTCCCGTTGCCGAGTGTTCGAGTTTAAACGCCTGACCGACGAGGAAATTTTAGAGGCGTTAAAAAAATCGCTTAAAGATAAGCGCAAGGGCTTGGGCGAATATAGCGCAGAGGTAGAGGAGGCGGCTTTAAACCATATCGCCACAATGGCGGGCGGCGATTTAAGGGCGGCTTACAACGCTTTAGAGCTCGCCGTCCTGACCACCCCCGTCGGCGCAGACGGCAAGGTTATGGTAACCTTGTCCGACGCAGAGCAGTCCATTCAGCGCAAATCGCTTGCGTACAATACCGACGATTATTACGACTATCTTTCGGCGTTCTGCAAGTCCTTAAGGGGAAGTGACGCTAACGCCGCACTCTACTACGCAATGCGCCTTGCGGAAGGCGGTTGCGACCCTATGATAATCGCCCGTCGCTTGGTCGTGCACTCCGCCGAGGACGTGGGTTTAGCCGACCCCCGTGCTCTTCAAATTGCAACTTCGGCTATGTACGCCTTGGAAAAAATCGGCTATCCCGAGGGGCTTGAACCGCTCTGCGAGGCTATAATCTACGTCTGCGAAGCCCCCAAGTCGAATACGGTGGAAGTGTCTATGAACGCCGCAAAAGAGGATGCAAGAGGCGTCCGTGACGACGACGGCGTACCCCCTTATCTTAAGGATAATTCCTACGGGAGTAAGGAGGACAAGGCGCAGTCCGCAAGGTATAAATATCCGCATAACTATCCGCAAGGCTACGTCGAACAGCAGTACTTGCCCGACAGATTAAAGGACAGAATTTATTACGTTCCCTCCGATTATGGGTACGAGCGCACCATTAAAGAAATTCGCAAAACCAAGGGGAAACGTCGATAAAACGATAGCGCAAAAAGCGTGTATTTAAGCTAATTTATTGCATAAAAATTGAATAACGGCTCAATTAAACGCCGATATTCGTTGACACTTGCCTTAATAAATAGTATAATTACGAATAATTATACATAATTAGGCGAGTGGCGCATACAGTGCGCAAAACCGTTCGCCGCAAAAATTTTCGGCGGGCGGGATTTTTATTTGACATAAAGAGATGAAAGGAGAGTTATATATGTCCGAATTATATCGCACCGATACGGCGGATAAGATAGGAGAAGAAAGAATAGGCGAAAGCGTAACGCTCGCAGGTTGGATAGAGAATATCCGTGACCACGGCGGCGTTTCGTTCATCGATTTAAGGGATTACTACGGCGTCGTTCAGGTGGTTATGCACGACGACAAGCTGTTAAACGGTTTAAATAAGGAGGACTGCATTTCGGTCAACGGCGTAATCGAAAAGAGGGACGAGGAGACGTACAACCCCAAAATTCCCTCGGGCACGGTAGAGCTCAACTGTAAAAAGGTTACGATTTTAGGAAAGGTGAGGGAGCAACTTCCCTTCGAGATTATATCTTCAAAAGACATAAGGGAGGACGTCCGCTTAAAATACCGCTTTTTAGATTTGAGAAACCGCAAGGTCAAGGACAACGTAATTTTCCGTTCGCAGGTCATCTCTTTTCTCCGTGAAGAGATGACGAAGATGGGCTTTTTAGAGGTACAGACCCCCATCTTGTGTGCGTCCTCTCCCGAGGGCGCAAGGGACTACATCGTTCCCTCACGCAGGTACAAGGGCAAGTTCTACGCCCTTCCTCAAGCGCCCCAGCAGTATAAACAGCTTTTAATGGTAGGCGGTATCGATAAGTACTTCCAGATAGCCCCCTGCTTTAGGGACGAGGACGCCCGTGCAGACCGCTCCCCCGGCGAGTTCTATCAGCTCGACTTCGAAATGGCTTTTGCCGACCAAAAGGACGTGTTCGCTGTAGGCGAAAAGGTACTGTCCGAAACGTTTAAAAAATTCGCCCCCGAAGGCTTTAAGGTAACTCAAGCGCCCTTCCCTGTAATCTCCTACGCACAGGCAATGCTTGAATTCGGTTCGGATAAACCCGACTTAAGGAACCCCCTCCGCATAATAGATTTATCGGACTTCTTCAACAAGTGTACGTTCAAGCCGTTTATAAACAAGTGCGTTCGTGCCGTAAAAGTTCATGCGGATATGTCCAAGGGCTTCCACGAAAAATTGCTTGCGTACGCTATGTCAATCGGTATGGCGGGGCTCGGCTATTTAGAGGTTGCAGAAGATTTGACCTATAAGGGACCTATCGACAAGTTTATCCCTACCGAGCTAAAGGGAGAACTTAGGGAGATTGCGCACTTAGAGGTGGGCGATACGATTTTCTTTATAGCAGACAACAAGGACAAAGCCCCCAAGCTTGCAGGGCAGATAAGGAACGAGCTCGGTGCAAGGCTTAATTTAACCGAAAAGGACGCATACCGTTTCTGTTTCGTCAACGACTTCCCTATGTACGAGTTGGACGAAAACGGCAAGGTTGCGTTCACGCATAACCCCTTCTCAATGCCTCAGGGTGGACTCAAGGCGCTTACCGAAAAAGACCCCTTAGAAATTCTTGCGTATCAGTACGACATCGTGTGCAACGGCATAGAGCTGTCGAGCGGTGCGGTGAGAAACCACGATTTGGATATAATGGTCAAGGCGTTCGAGATTGCGGGCTACGACGAAGAAACGTTAAAGGACAAGTTCGGCGCACTCTACACGGCGTTCAAATACGGCGCACCCCCTCACGCAGGTATGGCTCCCGGCATTGACAGAATGATAATGCTGCTGCGCAACGAGGAAAACATAAGGGAAGTCATTGCGTTCCCTATGTCGTCTTCGGGGCAGGATTTAATGTGCGGCGCACCCAATATAGTTACGGAAACTCAGCTTAGGGAAACGCACATCAAGATAAGACAGTAATTTTATAAGAGATTAGATAATGAG
>JBJFAF010000088.1:0-3267 GCA_051887755.1 Candidatus Coproplasma sp. | reverse complement strand
TCCATCTTGTCGGAAACAACGATACCTACTCTTTCCTTTCTTAAAGTCGTCCTTTCTTCCATTGCCTTTCTCCTTAACCTTTAAGCTGCCTTGCGCGGATTACGGTATTTACCCTTGCGATATCCTTCTTAACGAGGTTAATCTGCATAGGGTTTTCAAGCTGACCGCTTGCATGACGGAAACGCAAATTGAAGAGCTCCGTTTTGAGTTCGGAGAGCTTTGCGCTAAGTTCTTCATCGGTTAAATTTTTAATTTCCTTAGCCTTCATTTGTTTCACCGCCTTCTAAATCTGATTTCCTGACGAACTTGCACTTTACGGGAAGTTTATTGCCCGCAAGGCGCATTGCCTCTTTAGCGACGTCCTCAGGTACGCCCGCCATCTCGAAAAGCACTCTGTCGGGCTTAACGATAGCTACCCAGTACTCAACCGAACCTTTACCAGAACCCATACGGGATTCAGCAGGGTGCTTGGTGATGGGCTTGTGGGGGAAGATGTCTATCCATACCTGACCGCCACGCTTGATGAACCTTGTCATAGCGACACGGGCTGCCTCGATTTGGTTTGAAGTAATTCTTCCGCCCTCTTCAGCAACTAAACCGTATTCGCCGTATGCAACCTTATTGCCCTTGTGGGCTCTGCCGCGGATTTTGCCACGGTGTTGCATTCTCCTTTTTACTCTCTTAGGAATTAACATATTACTCTTCGCCTCCGTCTGAGATTATAAGCTTTTTAGATGAGGAAAGCACTTCACCCTTGTATATCCAGCACTTAACGCCGAGCACGCCGAAGGTGGTGTGAGCTTCCGCAAAGCCGTAATCTATATTAGCCCTCAACGTCTGAAGAGGAATCGAACCTTCGTGATAGCTCTCGCTACCGGCGATTTCTCTTCCGTCAAGACGGCCGGACACGGTGATTTTTACACCCTTAACGCCCGTCTTCGTAACTTTGGAAAGCTGCTGTTTGATTGCTCTTCTGTAAGATACACGCTTTTCAAGCTGAGCGGCAACCGCCTCTGCAACGAGCTGTGCGTCCTGGTCGATTTTTTCAACCTTGTTGACGTTGATTATGATAACTTTGCCGTTGGTAAGTTTTGCAAGGTCCTTCTTGATTACCTCGATTTCTGCGCCCGCCTTGCCGATAAGCACGCCGGGACGGCCCGTATAGATGGTAACCTCGATTTTGTTTGCAGCCCTTACGATACAAATTTTAGAAATTGCTGCGTCGAAGTACTTCTTCTTGATAAAGGTACGGATGACGTTATCTTCTTTAAGCTGTTTGCTAAAGTCTTTCTTGTCTGCGTACCACTGGGTATCCCAGCTCTTAATTACGCCTACTCTTAAGCCATGAGGATTAACTTTTTGTCCCATACTTCACTCTCCTTAAATCTTCTTAGCGTCGAGCACGACGGTGATGTGGCTGGTTCTCTTTAAGATTGCATGACCACGACCCTTGGATACGGGCTGCATTCTCTTAAGGTGAGGACCGCCGTTCGCATAAGCTTCGGCAACGATTAAATCGCTCCTGTCCATGCCCTGGTTGTGCTCTGCGTTAGCTGCCGCAGAAAGAAGTACCTTTTTAACTACGTCGCAGCCACCCTTATCACAGTAGGTAAGGATTGCCGCTGCCTCTTCAACGCTCTTGCCCCTGATAAGAGCGAGGACCGTTCTTACCTTGTAGGGGGAAATCCTGACGTATTTTGCCGTTGCATAAGGACGCTTATCCTCGTTAGCGGCAATTTTTTCAACTTTTTTCTTCATATTACTTGCCATAACTGAATATCTCCTTATTTACCGGTTGTCTTAGCCGCATGGCCCTTGAACGTTCTGGTGGGAGCAAACTCGCCGAGCTTGCAACCTACCATATCTTCAGTAATATACACGGGCACATGCTTTCTGCCGTCGTATACGGCGATTGTGTGACCGACCATTTCGGGGAATATGGTAGTCGCTCTCGACCAGGTCTTAACGACTTTCTTTTCGCCCGCAGCGTTCATTGCATTTATTCTTGACATAAGCCTTTCTTCGGCGTAGGGTCCTTTTTTAACGCTTCTTGACATTTACCTATTCCTCCTTAATTAATTCTCTTTAAGATGTACTTGGAAGTACGATTCTTCTTCTTTCTCGTCTTGTAACCTAAAGCAGGCTTGCCCCAAGGGGTCATAGGACCTGCATGTCCGACGGGGCTCTTACCTTCACCACCGCCGTGAGGGTGGTCGTTAGGGTTCATTACGGAACCTCTTACGGTAGGTCTTACGCCGAGATATCTCGTCTTACCGGCTTTGCCGAGATGAACGATTTCGTGTTCAAGGTTACCAACCTGACCTACGGTAGCACGGCACTTTACGGATACCAACCTCATTTCGCCCGAGGGCATCTTCAAGGTTGCGTACTTGCCTTCCTTTGCCATAATCTGTGCGGAAATACCTGCCGCCCTCGCAATCTGTGCGCCTCTGCCGGGCTGAAGTTCGATTGCGTGTACTATCGTACCTACGGGGATATCTTCGAGCGCAAGTGCGTTGCCCACTTTGATATCTGCGTTGGGACCGGATACAACCTTATCGCCGACCTTGAGTCCAAGGGGAGCAAGGATATAGGTCTTTACGCCGTCTGCATAAGCAAGGAGAGCGATGTTTGCGGAACGGTTGGGGTCGTACTGAATGGACTTAACCGTTGCGGGAATACCGTCCTTATTCCTCTTAAAATCTATAACTCTATATTTGGTTCTGTTGCCGCCGCCGATGTGACGAACGGAAATTTTACCTTGATTGTTTCTGCCGCCCGTCTTGCGCTTGTCGTGCAAAAGGCTCTTTTCGGGCTTATCTCCGCTTAACTCCTCATAGGATAATACCGTCATAAAACGACGGGAAGAGGTTGTCGGTTTATATCTCTTTAATGCCATTTTTCAATCCTCCTATCAGGACAGCGAATCGAAGAATTCGATGCTCTTCGAATCTGCCTTGAGCTGAACTACGGCTTTCTTGTAATCTGGAGTATAGCCTTCGTTCCTACCCATTCTCTTAAGCTTACCCTTGCAGTTTACGGTGTTTACGCTTGCTACGCTTACGCCGAAAAGCTTTTCTACAGCGAGCTTAATCTGAGTTTTGTTTGCTGATTTAGCCACGATGAAAGTGTACTTCTTATCAGCTATTCCGTCATAACCCTTTTCAGTGAGAAGGGGTTTAATAATGATGTCTTGAGCTAACATTATTCTCCGTAAGCCTCCTCTATCTTCTTAACTGCGTCCTTGGTAAGAACAACCTTTTCGTT
>JBJFAF010000087.1:0-3271 GCA_051887755.1 Candidatus Coproplasma sp. | reverse complement strand
TTTTTTAATTTTACGATTATCGCCAAGTTGCCCACCTATAATATCAAATCTAAACCGTCGATTTTAAGACGAACGTGTCGTTTAATAGCTTTTTTGCAAGAATTTCTCTTACCCTTTCGACGATATATATTATTTTGGTCGCCTCTTGAATATTACTTTTAGTTTGTTTTGTTCAAAAGATTGTTTTGTGAAAAATTCGTAAAGTATTCGTTGCATAGAAAACGCCCGTCGGCGCATTTTGCGCCGACGGGCGAATAGTTTTAAAAGAATAAATAATAAAGAATAAAGAATAAATGTGGTTAAAATTTTTTTAGAAGTATCAGACTCTATCGTATTGCGCTTGAGCGCAATGAAGGCGACGGTTAAGAAATTAACCTAAAATCAATTTTTTTAAGATTGCGTCTGCCTTTTTTATATCCGCCTTGCCCTGCGTTGCCTTTTTAACGAAACCGTAGAGGGCGAAGATAGCCTTTTCCTTACCGCCTTTAAAGTCAGCCGCTGCGGCAGGATTTGATTCTATTGCCTGTTTACATATGCTCTCGAGCTCGCTATCGTCGACGCCAGCCAAGTCCTCCTCCTTGATATATGCGGATACGGGGTTGCCCTCCTCCGCCATCTTAGCAAGCGTCTGTTGGGCAAGCGTGATATTGATTTTACCCTCGTCTGCAAGTTTTATAAGCTTTGCCGTCTCCTCAGCAGTTACAGGAAGGGCAAAGTTCTCCTTGTCCTCCTCGGTGGGGAGCTTTGAATAGAGCACGCCCGTCGTTAAATTAACTGCGTTTTTAACACTTGCGCCTAAGGAAATGACCTCTTCCACGAAGTCGCACACCTTTTTGTACTTATACAAAAGCTTTGCGGTTGCAGGGTTGATTTTAAGCTCGTCTATATAGCGGTGCAATTTCTCGAGCGGCAGCTCGGGGAGCTGAGCTTTTATCTCTTCCACCTTGCTTTCGGGAATTACCACGGTCAGGATATCGGGTTCGGGGAAATAGCGGTAGTCCTGCGCATCCTCTTTAGTGCGCATAACCGAAGTTTCGCCCGTCTTTTCGTCGTAGCGCAAGGTCGCCTGAACGATTTTTCCGCCGTCGTTTAAGACCTCGCACTGCCTCTCGTACTCGTAGCGCATAGCCTTGTCGATAAAGCTAATAGAGTTCATATTTTTAATTTCGGTACGAGTGCCAAACTCTTTCGAGCCTTCGGGCATAACCGAAATGTTTACGTCGCAGCGCATAGAGCCTTCCTGCATTTTGCAGTCGGACACGCCGATGTAACGCATTATTAGCTGAAGTTTTTCGACGTATTCCTTCGCCTCTTCGGGGGAAGAGATGTCGGGCTCGGACACGATTTCGATTAAGGGCACGCCGCCGCGATTGTAGTCGATTAAGGTGTAGCCGCTTTCGTGAACGAGCTTGCCTGCGTCCTCTTCTATATGAATACGGGTAATACCTATCCTTTTGCCGCTTTCAAGCTCGACGTAGCCGTGCTCGCAGAGGGGCTTGTCGAATTGAGAAATTTGATAAGCCTTAGGCAGGTCGGGATAGCAATAATTCTTTCTATCTAAGTGGGTGGTAGTGTTAATCGTGCAATGGGTTGCAAGCCCCGCCCTTATGGCGTACTCCACGACCTTTTTATTTAAGATGGGGAGTGCGCCGGGCTGACCCGTGCAGACGGGACAACAGTGGGTGTTGGGTTCGCCGCCGAAAGCCGTAGTACAGCCGCAGAAAATTTTGGTCTTGGTTGCAAGCTCTACATGGGTTTCTAACCCTGAAACGAGTTGATATTTCACAGCTTTACACCCCCGTCGAATTCTATGTCTTCGCACACGCCGCTCTTTTCAGCAAAGTATGCGGCGTTAAGCACTCTCTCGTCGTCGAACTTTTTGCCGATAATCTGCAAGCCGATGGGAAGTCCGTTTTTGTCCCTGCCGCAGGGAAGAGAGATTGCGGGCAAACCCGCAATATTGACGGGCACGGTGCATACGTCCGATAAATACGTTTCCGTAGCGTTGCCCCCCGAATATCCCAAGGGGAACGCCGTTTGGGGCACGGTGGGCGCAAAGATGAAGTCACACTTTTCAAAACAGTCGGCAAACTGCTTTTCGACCTCACCTCGAAGTACGCACGCCTTTTTATAATATGCGTCGAAATAGCCCGAGGAGAGAACGTAAGTGCCGAGCATTATGCGCTTTTTAACCTCTTTACCAAAGCCCTCCGAACGGGTTTTGGTAACCATATCGTCAAGCCCAGAGTAGTTGCTTGCCCTGTAGCCGTACCTTATGCCGTCGTACCTGCCGAGGTTTGAAGACGCCTCCGCACAGGCGATTATATAGTAGACGGGAAGCGCCAACTTTAAAGCGGGGACGGAGAGTTTTACAACCTGTGCGCCCGCCTTTTCGTATGCGCTAATCATAGCGTCTACCGCCCGTAAAATTTCGGGGTTAACGCCGTCCGTAAGCTCTTCCACGACGCCGATTTTAATACCCTTGACATCGCCTGTAAGCTCGGTCGTCCTGTCGGGGGTTGCAACCGAAGTGCCGTCCCGTTTATCTTCGCCCCTGATTGCGTCGTAGATTATAGCCGCATCCGTGACCGAACGGGTCATAGGACCGATTTGGTCGAGCGAAGAGCCGTATGCGATTAATCCGTACCTCGATACAGCGCCGTAAGAAGGCTTAAAGCCGACTATGCCGCAAAAGGACGCAGGCTGACGGATAGAGCCGCCCGTGTCCGAGCCTAAGCCGTACGCCGCAAGGTTAGCGCAGACCGCCGCCGCAACGCCGCCCGACGAACCGCCCGTAACCCTCGACCTATCGATAGGGTTCAAGGGTGCGCCGTAGACGCTCGTCTCGCTAGTAGAGCCCATTGCGAACTCGTCCATATTTGTCTTGCCCAAAAGAACTGCGCCCTGAGCTTTTAATTTCGACCAAACGGTTGCGTCGTAATAGGGCTTGAACCCCTGCAAAATCTTTGAACAGCAGGTGGTAAGCATACCGTCGGTGGCGATATTGTCCTTTAACGTAAAGGGTATGCCCGTAAGATAAGTCGCCTTGCCCTCTTTAATGAGCTTGTCCGCCTCCGCCGCATTCAAGCGGGCTTGGTCAAACGTGTAGTTGACGTAGGCGTTGATTGCAGGGTTTTCCTTCTCTATTGCAGAAATATACTGCTCCGTAAGCTGTGCTGAGGTGATTTCACCGCTTTGCAACATTTTAGAAAGGTGCAGAATGGTACTCTTCATTTAACCACCCTCCTTACGGGGAAGTAACCGTCTTGCG
>JBJFAF010000086.1:0-14030 GCA_051887755.1 Candidatus Coproplasma sp. | reverse complement strand
AATTTTAATTTGGTGGTTTATGGGAATTTACGAAGAACTCAAAGAGCGTGGCTTGATTGCGCAGGTCACGGACGAAAACGAGATAAGAGAGCTAATAAATAGGGGAGGCGCAAGGTTTTATATAGGCTTTGACCCCACGGCAGACAGTTTGCACGTTGGTCACTTTATGGCGCTCTGCCTTATGAAGAGATTGCAAATGGCGGGAAATAAACCCATCGTCCTTATCGGCGGCGGCACGGGCTATATCGGCGATCCTTCCGGAAGGAGCGATTTAAGGGCGGTGCTCACCCCCGAAACTATAGAGCATAACTGTCAATGCTTTAAAAAGCAGATGGAGCGCTTTATCGAATTCGGCGAAGACAAGGCGATTATGGTCAACAATGCGGAATGGCTTTTAAAGCTTAACTATATAGAGCTTTTAAGGGAAGTCGGCGCATGCTTCTCCGTCAACAATATGCTTAGAGCAGAGTGCTATAAACAGCGTATGGAAAAGGGACTTTCCTTCCTTGAGTTCAACTATATGATTATGCAGTCATACGACTTCTATCACCTCAACGAAACTTACGGTTGTAATATGCAGTTCGGCGGCGACGACCAGTGGTCGAATATGCTCGGCGGCACGGAGCTCATCAGGAAAAAGACGGGTAAGGACGCTTACGCAATGACCATAACCCTGCTACTTAACAGTGAGGGCAAGAAGATGGGCAAGACGGCTAAGGGTGCGGTATGGTTAGACGAGAACAAGACCACCCCTTACGAGTTCTACCAGTATTGGCGCAACGTAGACGACGCCGACGTCGATAAATGTTTGAAGATGCTCACTTTCAAGTCTTTAGAAGAGATTGCCGAAATGGAAAAGTGGGAGGACAGCCGCATAAACGAGAAGAAGGAAATTCTCGCCTACGAGCTGACAAAAATGGTTCACGGCGAAGAGAAGGCGGCTGCGGCTATGGCTCAGGCTAAAGCGGCTTTTGGCGGTAGCTCCGACGACTTGCCCGAAACCGAAATCAAGGTCGAAACGGCTACGATTATTCCCGTTTTGGTTGCGGCAAAAATCTGCTCTTCCAACGGCGAAGCACGCAGGCTTATCCAACAGGGCGGCGTATCTATCAAAAGCGATAAAGTTACAGATATAAACGCCCCCGTTGTTAGCGGCGACGTCATTCACAAGGGCAAAAAGATTCACGTCAAAGTAAAGCTTATTTAAATGGATAAATATTTATCGGTAGGCGGCAGGTGCGTAACCGAAAAGGTCATTGAAAAATCACGCTTTATCGTAACTTCCTGCCATGTAGAGGGCGAAGAGCAAGCAAAGGCGTTTGTCGAAGAAGTGCGCAAGCAGTACAGGGACGCAACGCACAACTGCTATGCCTATATTGCCGACGAAAAGGGCAACTTTATGCGCTTTTCAGACGACGGCGAGCCGCAGGGCACGGCGGGTATGCCTATGCTCGAGGTCATTAAAAATAACAATTTAAAGCAGACGGCGGTGGTCGTCACAAGGTACTTCGGAGGCATAAAGTTAGGGGCAGGCGGTTTGGTTCGTGCCTACTCGGGTGCGGTTGCGGAAAATTTGGCAAATGCGAAAAAGGTTTGCTATCAGCCGTGCACTCAAAGCGAATATGTAGCCGACTATCCCGCAACGGACGCACTTTTAAGGTATTTTTCCGAAAACGACTGCACGGTGGTTGACACCGTCTACGCCGACAGGGTTCGCTTTATTGTTTCGGTCAAGACCGAAATGGTTACGGGCTTTAACGCAGCTTTAATTAATAAGCTTAATGGCAGGGTAGAAATTATTCCGATAGGCGAATTTATCTTCCCCTTTGAAGTTTAACTAAAAAATCAATACCGCCGCACGACAGCTCGTCGTGCGGCGGTTAACTTTGTTTGAAATGATGTTGCTACCGATTTAACATCTAAATCTGCCCAACATGTTTTATATTGTATAAAGTTTTTTTACATATCAAAGTTAATTTCTTATCAAGTAATAATTTCTATAGTCGTTGAAAGATAAGCCAATGGTAGCAACTTCTGTTCCGGTCGTCGCAGTAGGTGAATTAGCGGCTATCCAGCCGTAGGGTTCGGCAAAGGATATGCGAGTGAGATTGGGGCATGCGTTAAATGCGCATTTGCCGATAAGTTTGACGCCGGTACCGATAGATAAAGAAGAGAGCTTATAATTGCTTGCAAAGGCGTTTTCGTTTATTTGCGTAACGTTATCAGGTACGGTTATAGATGTATACGAGCCGTAAAATAAAGCAGAATCGTATATTGCGTAATCGAACTTCGTCGGCAAAGACAGCGTTGTTTTATCTCCTGTATATGCTATAAGCCATGTTTTGTCTGCGTATTCAAAGTATACGAAGTCATCGTCTAAGCTCAGTGCGCTTTTCGTATTTTCGTCAGTATAAACGTACTGCGCATGGCTGGCAACGTTGCCATAGTTGCTTCCGCCGGCAATGATATTAAGTGAACTCAAATTATATATCTCTACGAGCTTACTACAGCCGTAAAATGCGTTATTTGAGATAGTGGTAAGAGATGTGGGGAGAGTTACGCCAAGCAGGTGATAACAAGAGAAAAATGCGTTACCGCCTATTTCTTTAAGGGTGGAAGGGAAAACGAGATTTGTTGCAATCAAGGAGAAACAGCCGTAAAATGCGTAGTTGCCTATTGACGTAAGTTTGCCATCCTTTGCAAATTCAAGGGTTTTTAACGCTTCGTCGGAAGCGAACGCACGGATTCCGATTTCCGTAACGCCCTTGCCTATTTTTACACTCTTAATTGAACTGCAACCTTCAAATGCGTAGTCGCTGATAACCGTTACGCTGTCCGGTACGTCAATAGCGTTCAGAGCAGTACATCCGCTAAATGCGTATTCACCTATAGTAGAAAGCGAACTTTCTGTGGTAAGGGTTACGTCAGTGAGTTTGGTGTTTTTATTAAAAGCGTAATCACCTATACTGATTACGGAATCAGGCAAGGATACTGAGGTGAACGTAGAATTGGCAAAGACCCTGTTCTCTATAAATTTAGTGCCTTCTGCAATCGTGCACGAAGTAAGGTTACTATCGGCTTTGGCAAGCAGAATGTAAGGGTTGTTGCCGTTTCCGAGATAGTAACATCCGTTCTCTGTGGTATATTTTAAAGAATTGCATCCCGAAAAAGCGTCAATGCCGATGCTCGTTATGCTATCGGGAATCACAACTTGAGAAATTCTGCTCCAATTAGCAAAGGCTTGTTTTCCAATGCTCGTTACGGGGATGCCGTTGTGCGTTGCGGGGATAAAAAGTATTGAAAAATCATACGTTCCCTTGCCCGTAACGGCGTATTCCGTTCCGTCCTTAGAAAGAGTAAATTGTAATTTTCCCATTAGTTGCTCTGCGCTTACCGTAACGGCGCAGGTTGCGCTTTTCCCGTCTGCAGTAGCCGTAATAGTGGTAGAACCGATGGCAACCGCTTTAACCGTTCCGTCTGTCACGCTAACTATATTAGAGTCATTTGACGACCAAGTCACGTTGTTATTTGCGGCGTTTTCAGGATAAACTGTAGCCGTAAGCGTTATCTCGTCGCCGATATCCAAAGTTAGCGACGTACGGTCAAGCGTTACGCTCTCTACGTTAACGGTTTGCGTTTCGTTGTTTTCGCCACCGTCGTTGTTGGAACCGCTATTATTGCAGGCGGTAATTCCTAATGCACATAATGTAACGCATGCAAGCGTTGCGATTATTGTTAAAAACTTTTTCATTAAATCGTCCTCCATAATTATTGTAAACATTATATTCTCAATAATTGAGAATGTCAAGAATATTTCTCAATTTCTGATACAATAATTTTGTGGGTATGGCATTTTCGGAAAACTTAAAAACGTTAAGAAAGTTGCGAGGCATTGCACAGACGCAATTGGCACAAGCTTTGAATACAAGTATAAAGACGATTTCTCACTGGGAAACGGGCTATAGCGAGCCTTCTATAGACCAAATTTTGGCATTAGCAGAGTTTTTCAGTATAACGACCGACGAATTGCTTAAATAATTATTGTAAAAAATCAATTCCGCCGCACGACAGCTCGTCGTGCGGCGGAAACTTTAGTATTAATATCATTTCTTTACTTGAGAAGGCTTGTCTGTTTTAGCGGCAGGCTTTTTTTCAGTTGCGGTCGGCTTAACAGTCTTTTTCGGCGTTGAGTTTTTATCGCTTGACATACTCTTTTTAGAAGAGCTTGTATTAATCGTAACCGTGCCTTTTTGTTTTTTTGTCGCCGCCTTACTGCTTGCCGTAGGTTTATGCGTTGCCGTCTTAGCCGTGGAAGAATTGTCTTTAGCCTTCTCCGCAGATTTTGCGGTGGCGTCGTCTTTAACGGGCGTTGTATATTTTGCAGTGGCGGTATTTTTAGCCGAAGACTTCGTTTTAACAGCAGGCTTTGCCGCCTTTTCGTCTTTGTTTTCAGGCGGCTGTGCAGGGGTAGCGCTCTTAGTCACATTTTCGACCTTAACGTTTACCGCCTTAGTCTTTGCTAACGAAACGTCGTCTGCGCTTGCCGTAACGGTGGGTATGGCGGCGGAGGCGGCAACCTCGTCCACGTTCAAAGCTCTCTTTGCGACTGCCGCAATCTTAGCCTTTTCCGCCGATTTATGATAGTGCTTGACTAAAAAGTTGGGTATTACGAACGCACTCGAGCGGTAGTTGAACAAGCCGTCAGCAAGCTTACGCATTTTGTCCTTGTCGGTAATGTATTTGTTGAACTGCTCGGGCGGCAATTCCTTAATTCTATCTACGCAGTTAATAAGGTTAGTCAACTGTTTCATCTGTAACTTACAGTTATACCAAGAGTTACCTATCGTGGTAATTGCCGACAGCGAGGGAATCATAATATTGATTAGCGTAGTAACGAACATATCGTTAAAGCTTACGGCGATAATTATGATTAAAATGCAAAAGCCCACCCAAATAGTCAAAAAGAAAGGTTGGATAGAAACGTATAAATTATAGTCGGAATGAACTTCCTTGTTTATATATTCAAACTGTGCGACTGCGTCGTCGGGCGCAGGCTCGTTGCCGTAGACATAGTTATAAAACTTCCTGTCAGCCTTATGTACCTTTTTTGCGTACAAATCTATATAAGTATCGGAAATAGGGCGAAGAATCGAGTTATTCTCCTTGTTGTCGAAGACGTAGGCGTCGTACCTGTCACGCAAAACCGTGCCTTCGGTGTGCATACGGTTACAGTAAAAGCCCAGCGGCAAACCCGCAACTAAAATTCCTCCCGAAATAAGGTTGAGGTAGGTGGAGGTGTCCTGCTGAATTTTTTCCAAATTTTCAAGCGTAGGGAATAGCGTCGGCAAATACCTGTTGAAAATAGCGGCAAGGCAGATACTGAACGAGAGAAAAATCATAATGTATTTAATAACTCTCTCCGCCCTAAAACATCTATAGCTGGCTTTAAGCAACGTGATTGCCTGAGAATGGTTTTGCCTGCTGGCTACCGTAGAACTGTTTTTCATATAATTGATTATATCCGTCTTACTCCGTATTGTCAAGATTTTACAAATTTTTACTTTTTACCGCTATTTACACCTTGACAAATTTATAATAAAAAAACGAATTTAAACGCAGAAAAAGACCTTCGATAAAAAGGTGTCGAAGGTCTTAACGCTTATTTTCGTATTTATACTTTCAAGCGCAGATTAAACTGCGGTACCGCCTAACGCCCTTATTCTATCGGGCGTATCGGGGTGGGTTTGGTACATAAGGTTAAATATGCTCGTTTTGGGTGCGTTGCCGTCAAGGGCGTAAAGGAAAGCCGTAAGCTGCTCTCCGTAGCCAAGCTCTTTTGCAAAACCGTCTGCTTTGTATTCAGACTTACGGGACGTGCAGTTAACGCAAAGCACGCCAATATAATTCCAAACGTTGAATAAGCCTATAATTAATATATTGAACAGGAAATTCAATATTAAGCCAATCACGTTCATAAAGCCGTTTTGTGCGCCCGTTAATGCGCCTATTATAAAATTTGAGATAAAAGAAACCACCGTAAGGAATATGGTTAAAATACCGTTCGATACGTTTATTCCAAGCTTAAGGTCGCTGTCTGCGTTGACTATATGTCCCATTTCGTGGGCAAGAACGCCTTTTATATAATCAGGGTTTATGCACATCGTGGCGTGTGTAATTACAACCGTCCTGTGTCCAAGAGCAAAAGCGTTAAGGTCGTTGGTGGGGGTGTAATACAACTTTAACTTATCCGAAATTTTATGACCGCATTGAATAGCTGTATTTTTAACTTCTTCAAAAACTGCGTTTACGTTTTGCCAATATTCTGCAAATTCATCAGGTGCGCTATTAAAAACCCTATTTCTTATTCGCCAGAAAAACTCACCGATAGGCGACAGCGAAATTAAAATGATTACTGCGTTAATGCCAAGACCTATAAGCCCCAAAACGATAGGATTCCACTTTTCGTCAGCAATAACTTCTATCGGCAGGATATAAAAAATAAAGAAGATAATTACCGAATTTATTAAAAAATAAATTGCCGACAATAGGTTTTTAGGCTTTATTAGCGACTTTAAAAAACTGAATATGTACATATAAACTCTCCTTTTATGTCTTATTATTTTGTTTTAAGACTTTTTATAGACCAAATTGTATCATATATAGCCCATAATGTCAACTTAAATTTCTTATAATAATAGTGTAATTAATCGGTGTTTTATATGGATACTTATTTAACGGTAAAGAATAGATTGCTTGAGCTTTGTTATGAAAAGCGGTTGTCTATTCACAAATTAGCAATGGAATCAGGAGTACCGCCTTCAACCGTAAAAAACATTTTATACGGAAAGAGCGTTAATCCCGGCATAGTAACGATAAAAATGCTGTGCGATGGGTTGGGGATAACGTTGGCTGAATTTTTTAATACTTCGGAATTTGAGCAATTAGAGCAAGAAATTAAATAGTAAAACAAAAACCAAGACCTCGACTTCTGTCAAGGTCTTGGTTTTTTACGCAGTAGGAACAGCTAACCGCATAACTCGGCAAAGCTTACTTTAACCTTTCAAACCGAACGTGTGACCCAACCAAGTAGTGGTAGATTGCACTTCGTCTACGGCTATGTATTTTTTAACTTCCTTAATTGCCCCTTTGGGTAGCCAAGGGTTAAAGTGATTGAATATAAGTGTAACGCTCTTATCTTTCAACCTCTCTTTGTTAACTAAAATAAACTGTCTTACGGGTGCGCACGCTCTAAAAACCCAAACGGGCGTAACGATAACCACCTTTTCGTATTTTGATAAATCTATATCCGAGTGTAAAAGCTCCATACCCCAGCGGTGCATAGCAAACCTTCCGCACCACCAAAAGCCCAAATCGCCTTCCGTGCGTTCTTTAGTCTTTAATTCGCATATATTTGCCTTTAGCTCGTTTGCTTTGACGTAGGCTATCTTTTTAGTGTATTTTTTCCTCGAAAAGTATACGACTAAGGTTTTGGAATTTTCATCTATATTCTTATAGTCGCTTTCGTTGAATACGAAGTTTTCCTGATTGAACGAAACTAACGCCACAAACCCGAAAACAAGCTGTAAAAAGCCTAAGATAAAGAACACTAAATCGACAGCGAAAAAGGGGAAGATGATAAACTGAATAGTTATCCACAGCATCAACGTTAAGCCGAATACCGTCCCCAACACAAATCCTATTCTTTTGTTTTTTAAAATGAAAACCGTTGCGATAATATTCGTTACGCCGTTTATGATAATCAGCATAATGCCCGCAAAGATATAATCCTGAAACAGTACGTCGGCAAACGGCAGAACTTGAAAATAGGGCAGAAGAGTATCCAAATAAACCAAGCTTCCGTCGGGCTTAATCAACATACATATTCCGCCCCAGAACGCACCTATGCCTATAAATAAGGTAAGTATCAATAGCAAAACTTTAAAAACTTTTAATCTCATATTTTTTCTCCCATTAAAGTATCAATTAATTCTTCGATATATTTCTTTCTCTCCGCACCTAAGGAAAAATCGTAACCTAAAAACTTACTTTGTGTAAGCGATTTTAAAAAGGCAACCTGCATTGAATTGACTAAGTAAAAGGCAATCTTCTCTCGTTTCTCTTTTGAAGGTATTGCGTCGCCTATAATTTTAGAAAAACCTTCTATCGACGACCAGGAATTCGTGGCGTTGCCGTAGTTTGAGTAGTCGTTCAAAATGGAAATTTTAGAAATCGACGGGTTAGTAAATAAAAAATAAAAGACCTGACACGCAGCAAGCTTTAGCCTTGCCTTGCCTGCCGCAAACGTTTCTAAACCTTTGCCTATGTCCATATCGGGTTTAAACGCCGTTATCACCTGAGAGATAATCTTTTGAGTGCAGATGGTTATAAGGTTGTTTTTATTCCCGAAATGATAATTGATAAGCCCAACGCTAACTCCGCTTGCGGCACATATCTCTCTTATGGTCACCTTATCAACGTCGCCGCCGTGCTTTTCAATTAAACCGATTGTGACTTCAATTAGTTTTTCCTTGCAGTTTTCCGTATTCATACCGTTCACCTTGTTTTTTATTATACTGAACAATGTTCAGTTTTGCAAGTGTTTTTAATTAGAATTTATTTAAAGACGCATATTTTAAATATTGAGCGGTCAAATGTATCGTTTTAAAAAATTTATAGGTTTACAAAATAAAAAATTAGTTATATAATAGCGATATGGAAAAAACTGTCAACCAACTATTATATCAAGGCAGAGAGAAGTGTGGGCTGACTTTAAGACAGAGCGCAAAGCAGTTAAAAGTGCCTGCTTTTATTCTTAAGCGTCTCGAATACGGCTATTGGAGGGTAGGTAAGAAATTGCTCTCCCGTGCAGGTGCGTTGTACGGAATAGAGGAGGAGCTGTCCTCGGCAACGCAGTCGTATTTGGTGATACCGCCCGAAAAAGCAAAGAAGAAGTCCAACCGCAGTGATTTGGGCTTACTTAAGATGATTGCTTCAATAGTCGGGCTTTTGATAAGTATTGTGCTTGCGGCAATAAGTGCGCTTGCGTATCAAGCTGCAAACTATAATAATTTAGAGTTATACGGCGACGAGTTCAACGCCTTATATTCGTATGTCTACGATTGTGACGAGCAAACCGCTTACTACGAAGGCGAGTACGGGACGGTTAAATATACGACTAATCATGCTATGCTGTTGTCTAAATTAATGCTTATGCGCTCATACGAATTTTACGACGGCGGCGAAGTTTCTATGATGACTTCGGGCGAAAATTATCCTTGCGACAAGATGGAAATTGTGCTTGAAGTCGACGGGCACGATTATATCTGCACTGCGTACTGCGACCATACGAATCAATTAAGGCAGTTAGACGTAATAGGCGAAGGCTTAGAGACCGTCACCGACCCTGCCGTATTGGGGCAGTTAAAAGCGCAGTTTAACGAAATTTATGAAAAAATAATTATCGACTTTAACGGCTTTTATTCAAGCGTAGGCTTTGATTTTACCTATTCGGACGTGTTGATAGAAGAATACGCCGTAATAAAAGTTGTAACGACAATATTCTTATGGGCGGCGGCAGGTTTGTACTTCGTTCCCGTTGCAACGATTTGCCTGTTGGTATTAAGCGTTTTAACGACTGTTAATTTTATTAAAAAGCACAGAAAACGCAAGGCGATTATAGACGAGCAAGCAATATCCGATAGTTCAGAAAACGCATTAGCTGAAAACGTTTTAGCGGAAAGCGTAATAGCGGAGAGCGTATTATCGGCAAACGTATTAGAAAATAGCGAAAGCCTTGCAAATCCGCCTAAAAAGAAAAGGCGGATTGGCGAATACGTTACGCTGATATTCCACGAAAACGTGTTGAGGGCAGTGGGGATTATAATGCTCACGCTCGGCTCTCTCGTGCCGTACCTTACGTTCATAAAGTTTTTCGGCGGCTTGAGCAGTGATAAAGTCAATTTTATCTCTTCCTCAACGCCCTATTTAAAGACGTGCATTTCAGTTGCAACCGTGCTGTTGTTCTTTACTAAGATAGATATTCTTATACATAGAAAATCTTATAAAGTACAGCTTTTGCAGTACGGCGTTATAGGTATCGTATTCTATTACGAAATATTATTGACTTTAGTTCTCTTCGGCATTACGAATTTCCCCGACGCAATGAAAATGTTGTCAAGCGTGTTGCCCGGCAATATGTTTTTGGGTATGTTCGGCTACACGCTGCTCGCCCTGTTTTTGTTCTATACGCCCAAACGGGTCAAGACGAAGAGAGGGGAATATCTTTGGCGCAGTCTTGCTGTTCTGCCGCTATCTTACGTTGCGGTCGGCGTATTCGTCCTGCCCTATCTCAGCGTTTCGCCTATCGTGTCGGAGCTTTTCTATACGAACAGCCTCGTGCCCTCGCTCTCCGCAGTGGGGTACATATTCGTAAGATTTGTCTTCGATAAAGTTCAAAAAAAGACCCTCCCGCTTGCCGATACGGGTGAGATAAGGTCAAAAAGCCTTACGCTTATTAAAAACGTCTCCGCCTGTGCGGTCATCGGGCTCGTCATATTAATTCAGTTCTTATTCTCGCTAAGCGAAGCCACGGCGGTTTTATCGGGCGGCGAAAGCGCAGTCGCGCTAATTGCGTTGCCGTTTATCGCACTTTATCAGCCTCGGTTGGAGCCCCGCTCAAGGGTGCAGGACGTAATCTACGTCGTATTATACGGCTTGGCGTTCTCAATATCCTATATCTTAATTATATCTTCGCCTTTATGTATGACCTTACTCAAGGCGTTTAAAGACATAATTTTGAAATAATCGGAAATAAAAAAATACAAATAAGACCCTGACTTCCCGTCAAGGTCTTTTTTTTGATATTATCGTTTTAAAATTTTACTGCTTTATCCCAAACTTTTGCTTACTATGCCGAGTGTTTTTTCATTTTTGCGGCAGTGAAAACGTTATACGTTTTATAGTCATTGTCCTTGAGATAAAATAGTTTTTGAATGAGGAAGAACCCGAACATGACCGCAAATGCGATTACTATTACCAAAACCGTATAAATCCAGTTTATGGTAAACCAACCGTATTGCGCCCTTTCGCCGATATACAAGGGCTCGAAAGGTACGCCCTCTGAATTGTATATATAGAAATAGTTGCACTCATACCCGCATACGTCGGTAAAGTAGGAGTTGAGTATAATTGCGGGAATTAACAGCGCAAAAAGCACGCCGACGCCGATAAAGAAAGATTTTAAATCTATTCTAACTATTTTCATTATTACCGCATACAGCGCACCGACAACTATAAATATGTGCCCCCAAATATATGCCTGCGGTCTTACTTCAAGAATGGTTATATATCCTGCGAGGTCGTCTGCAACGATAAGAGAACTGAATGCGGCTATCATATTGAGGCACCAGGCAATAGAGGTGGCGGTTTTGCTCCTGAAAACCAAGGCGATGAAAACCATAATGTTGCCGAAATGGCATACTTGCAAGGGAATAACTCCGGGGCTGAAACCTTCGTTTAAAAGCATACTGATATTTCTTGCAAGCAAAATGCAGAGTGAAATAACGCCGATAATGACGCCGACGATATATCTTACCTTGTAGCTTTTTTTGCGTAGCACGAGGAAGAGTACTGTCATTATCAAAATCGGCGCAATCATAAGCAAATAGTGCCATACCGACCACATCTCAAATTTCATACTTCATCACCCAAAATATTTTTAAATATTGTATCACAGTAAATCGTGTTAATCAACGTTTTTTATTGCGAGAAAAGCATACGGTAAGCAAAATAAAGAGACCTTGAATGTATTCAAGGTCTTATGTGTGGTGGAGATAAGGGGATTCGAACCCCTGACCTATACGTTGCGAACGTATTGCGCTACCAACTGTGCTATATCCCCAACTGAAATGTATTCTATCACTTCGCTTGAACTATTGTCAATAGTTTTGCCGTACGGCTATTGAAAAATTGACAATAAGTCTTGAATAAAAGTTAAGTTGTGAATTTGTGTTAATGTCAGTTATGCGTGAGTTTGTCTTTGATAAGCCCCGTTAAATTATAAAACCCGCTTGAACGTAGAGTTCAAACGGGTTAATTGTAACCAATTGCCGCAAATTTTGGGTTCACCCCGAAATTTGCGGCTTTTATGCTATTCACTTGGCGGAGTTATGCCGTTGATTATTATCGTTTTGTCTATGTCTGCGTAATGGTCCGCACCCGTCGCCTTAAAGTTTACAACCAGACAGCCGTAGTCGGCGGAAGCATAGTTTGTTACGGTAATTTCAAAATAATTTTCGCCGTCGTTTTCAGTTATGCGTACAGTTGCTTCGATATTGGTGGTATAGGTATAACCGCCGTCTATGTATACGTCTAACTTTTCAACCGTTAGAGAATCTTTTTCATATGGAGTAATATAGACCTGCCCCGCCTCGTCAACTCCCGAAGCTAATTTTATCCGATAAGTATCGCCGTTCTGCTCGTAATTCCAGATTTCGTCAATCCCTGAAAGATTCGATTCCATCGGCAAAATCGTAAAAGTATAGGTCTTATTCGCCGTGTTCAAAGTTTCCGTGTTCCACGTCTCTTCGTCTACCCAACAGTAATTCGTCTTGTCGCACAACTCGAATAAGTAGTTATACTCAGCGATTTCCATCAGCGAATCTAACAATAATGTTCCGTTATCGATAGTCGGAGTAACCTCTTGATTATCCTTGGTAACGGTAACCGTATTAATAAACGTTTCCTCTGCGCCGACAATTCCAAACGCCAGAGCAACCGGTTGAGGCTCGCCGTTATAGACGACGGTATCCAAGAAAGAGCCTTCACGCCAAAGCAAAACTTTTCCTCTTTCAATCGTCATCTTTGCTGAGCCCCAATTCAAATCTTCAAAGAGCTTTATTTGTTCGCCGTCGACTTCGACACTTTCGGGCACTATTTTAACGACTGAATTCGTATTGTTATTCGTGCAGTCTATTTTAGAATCTCCGTACACCCATTCGAGGTAAAAATCAGTCCACTTCTCGCCCTTTGCGTCTACCAATTCAACGGGATTATCGTAATCCATAGATAGACCGACCTGAGCCAGGTCGATTTGTCCGAAAACATACGAACCGTCATATTCGTAATTATAGGAAAAGCTGCCATATACATTGCCTTTTTCCGTAATGGTAAGTATGCCCGAATCTATTTTAAGCGGGCTGAAAGTACTGAGCTCGTCTTTAATGTTTTTACCATAGACGTAATATTCTCCGGGCAGGATATCCCCGTTTTCGCTATCGTAAGTATTTGACGCCACGCTCAAAGATTGCTTGAATGTAGCGCTTGCAGCATCTAGGTCGTCATAGACCTTTTTTGATATATAGTAAACGTCGAAATCGGTCTCGTTCTGCCCTAAACTGTTGGTTATACTTACGGCAGGTAATTGCTCTCTGTAACGACAGGCAGACGCAGTTAATTGCGCAGTATAGGTAACGGGTTCGTATACGACTAACGTCGCATTGATAGTAAATTCCTGATATGTGTATACGACCGAATATGTGCCTACCGAAAACTCATAACCGTAATTTAGGAAATTTCCCGTTTCTCTATTCGTCGAGCCGTCATTATAAAAGTATTTTACATGCAATTCTGAATCGTCGGCATAGATAATATTTCTGCTCCCGTCAGAGTGCTTTATGTAAACGTCAGGCATGTTTACTATAATGTCGTCGTTCTGATGAAAAGTGCCTAAATCGTATTCGGTGCATTCTTCGTCCCCGACGATAAACACAAGATTAGTTTGTTTCGGAGATTCGCTTTTACATCCTGAAATTGCGAAAGCCGCCGCAGACAAACAAAGAATCAGCAACAAGATTAATATAAAATTTTTTTTCATAACAATCCTCCCTTACAAATTTTTCAATTCCATTATACCATAAACTTTAAGAATGTAAATACCTTCAAAAAATAGTTTTTGAGGACGATATAACAAAAAACCTAATCCGAACATTATCGGTTCGATTTGGGTTTAGTTAGGTGGGGAGGAGGTGGAT
>JBJFAF010000085.1:0-14079 GCA_051887755.1 Candidatus Coproplasma sp. | reverse complement strand
TACTGCGTATATAATCTTATTGTCGTAATCAAAAAGGAAAAGAAGGTTCAAGCCGCCGACGCCGAAGCCGAAAAGGAAGCAGAAAAGGAGCGTATCCGTCAAGAACTCTTGGCTGAAATGCAAGCCGCTAATAATGGGGAGGAACAATCCGTTCCCGCACAGCTACCCGCAACTCCCGAACAGGAAACCACCGACGGCGAAACTAAAGAATAACACAACTCGACTTCCATAGTGAATAGCGTACCAAAATTATACGCATGCCCTTGCCTTCCCTAAAGAATAGGGAAGGTGGCATACACGAAGTGTATGACGAAAGAGTTTGATATCTCGGCAGTAAAGATTATTAGAAAACAATCAAACTCTATCGTCACTCGCAAATGCTCGTGACACTTTCCCTGTTCTTCAGGGAAAGCACAATTAAGGTCAATTTTTATAAGCAGAGTGATTAGGAAAAGGAATTTAAAAGGTATATCACAATATTTACGACGAAATCAAACAGATGAAGAAAAAAAGCTTTGGTATGGTTTCTTGTGTGATTTACCTATTCAGTTTCACAGGCAATGTATAATCAATAGTTACGTTGTTGATTTTTGTTGTCCTACTAAGAAGATTGTAATTGAAATTGATGGCTCGCAACACTACGAAAAGGAAATTGAAACTAAGGATAAAATCCGTGATTATAATTTAGGTGAATTAGGTTATTTAGTTTTACATTATTCAAATTTCCAAATTAATAAAGAGTTTGATAGCGTGTGTAACGATATTTATTATCATTTAGGTTTAGATAAATAGGTTATGTAAACCATAATATAACCTTCCCTAAAGAATAGGGAAGGTGGCATACACGGAGTGTATGACGGAAGAGTTTGATACTCGGCAGTAAAGATTATTAGAAAAATCAAACTCTATCGTCACTCGCTAATACTCGTGACACTTTCCCTGTTCTTCAGGGAAAGCAGAATTACGGAATTAATTATTTCATTTAAGGACAGCGTTAATGGCTAACTTTGCTCAATACTACGTCAACTTTCTATGGACGTGGTTGCAAAATGTATGGTATTTTATAAGTGAATTTTTTATTCTCTTCTATAAGCTTTTTATAGGAGACGTCATCGGCTATGACCATAACGGAATTAAGCAGGAAGGCTATATAATAACCCTTGCCAACGCAATCGGCGGTTTCGACGTATGGGGCTGGATATGCTTTATTATCGTATCGCTTGCAAACATTGCGTTCTTGTTCTTCGTTTGCTATAGGCTGTTTCAACTTATTCGCCGCTATATCTTCTTCCGCGCAAAGGAAGTCGATAAGGATATGCTCTTAGAAGAGATTGCAAGGCTTAAAGAGCAGGCGGACGAACTCGTAAAGGAAAAGAGCAAAATTTTTGCCTTAAAGCTCGGTCAATACGGTCAGCTTGAAAACGTAGGTCAGCCTGAAACGGTCAGCCCTGAAATCAGCGAGGGCGAGGCGGCGGAGGCAGTGGCCAACGCAAGCCGCTTTACGAAACTTATCAACCTCGACGAAAAGTACGAGCGCAACCCCAACGTAGTCTATATGACCGACGAGGATATGATTTCTCTGCCTCAAGTGGTAAAGCGTTTCGTCAACTTTGCGGCGTCGCAGTTAAGATTGTACTACACGGAAGAGACGATAAGGGTTTTCCTTGCAGGTCTTGCGACCTCTAAGGTAATCATTCTCGAAGGTATATCGGGTACAGGTAAAACCTCGTTGCCGTACGCAATGGGTAAATTCTTTAACAACAACACGTCAATCGTGTCCGTTCAGCCTTCCTGGCGTGACCGTGCAGATTTGGTTGGTTACTTCAACGAATTTACTAAAAAGTTTAACGAAACAGACTTTTTGGCGTCCCTTTACGAAGTGTCCTTGAGGGAAGACCCCAACTTTATCGTCCTCGACGAAATGAACCTTGCTCGTATCGAGTACTATTTCGCCGATTTCCTCTCCATAATGCAAATGCCCGACGTAGCCGAGTGGCTTATCGACCTAATCGCTGCACCCCGTTCCGACGACCCCAAAAATGTCGTTTACGGCAAATTTCTCGTTCCTCAGAACGTTTGGTTTATCGGTACGGCAAACAACGACGACTCGACCTTTACAATCACCGATAAGGTTTACGACCGTGCTGTAACGCTTGAGCTCAACCAAAAGGCGGACTATTTCGACGCACCCTTAACGCAGAGCTTTAACTGCTCGTACAGCTATTTGGACAGCTTGTTCGAAAGGGCGCACAAGGAAAACCATATTTCAGAAAAGAATTATGCGCTTATCCGTGAGCTTGACGGCTTTATCAGAGAAAAGTTTAAAATCAGCTTTGGTAACCGTATTATGAAACAGCTCGGCTTGTTCGTGCCCGTTTATATGGCGTGCGGCGGCAGTGAGGTTGGCGGTATCGACTTTATAATCACCTCCAAAATTTTGCGTAAGTTTAACGCACTTAATCTTCCTTTCCTGCATACTGAGTTGGAAGAGCTAATAACTTTCTTCAATGAAAAGTTCGGCGAAGGTGCAATGCCCTACTGCGTAAATTACGTTAACGAGCTTTTGAGAATGTCTTAAATTTAAAATTTGCACATAATAAATGCAAAGCTTTTACTAAAGTTTCAAGCCTGACCTTAGCGGGTTGGGCTGAATTTTTAGGTGGAATATGGATAAAGATTTTTTGAACGAATTTTTAAATAAAATAGGCGGCGACAAGGACGGGTTAGACAGGTTTATCGTCGCTTTGCGTGGCGGTGAAAATAGCGTTTCGCACTTCAATTTTACTCAGTCCGTTCAAATGCAGGACGATTGGATAATTGAAATTGAAAACGCACTAACCTCCGTTGAACAAATCGTACATCGACCTAGAAAGTTCATTGCTGAAAACGAACTGCTTTTAGACGTCGCTAAGGTCAAGCGCACTACGACTAAAACCGTTCGTCACCTTACAACGCACTCGCAGTTCGTTCAAAATTACGAAAAGGATTCGGGCGAGGTTACGCCTAAAAAGCTACTTTCCGTTGAAATGGACGAAGATATTGCCATTTACGAAAACCGTTTCATATGCGCTTTGATAAATAATCTTATTAAGTTCGTAGAGGTTCGCAATGACGAAATGAAGGACAGAATCGAGTCCTTTAATCAGACGAACGTTAATATGCAGAGTAAATTTACCTATGGCGAAAGCCGTTTTACTTGTAATATCGACCTCAAGGTGGACGACCCCATCAACGAGGGCGGGCAGAATGAAACTAATTTAAATTTATACGAGCGAGTTCAGACGTTAAGGCGCAGACTGCGTATGTTGCAGACTACAGAGTTTATGAAGGTTCTTAACCGTGCTAAGCCCGTGCGCCCGCCCATTCAAAAGACCAACCTTTTGATGAAGAACGTCGACTATAACAACTGCTATAAGCTTTGGCTGTTTGTTTCGTCGTATAGGTTCTTGGGTTATAGCGCCACCGTGCAGAGCAAATCTCTGCCCGTTGACGGCGATTATTACGACGATTTAACCGTGATGATGGGCTTAAGCCTTGAGTCAATGCTGTCAAACAATGTTTTAAAGAGAGAACGCTACGAGGCTATCGAGTTTTCTGAACCCGTTGAAAAAGAGTACAAGGTAATCAATAATTTTGTTTTTAAGCCCGAATTTGATAATTCAGCAGAAGATTGCGGTTCGGATACGATTAACGAATATTATTACCGTAAGATAAAAGACGAGCTGGTTTCTAAGGTTAGCGATGGCGAGTTGGGGGTTGAGCATAGATTAAACGTAAATTTTGCTAAGTTCTTCCGTTCGATATCTCGCATTAACGACGCTATGTATTCCGAGCTCATCGAGGACGAAATAAACCCTTCCGAGAGCGGCGAAAACTCGCTTTTAAATCTGCCTACAAAGACGAGGCAAAAGATGCTCGTTAAACGGCAAAAAGAGCGAGTAAAGAGGCGCAAGCTGTTCTTAAAACTTAAGTGGGAAGAGGTCGAAAGAGCACAGCGCATGTTGGAGCGTGAGGAGGCGAAATTCTACACGCTTAAGGACGAATACGACGGCGTGCGCAAGGCGAGTAAGAGTGCAAGGTTTACTAAGCGTAAATTCAAGACTAAAAAGGAAGAATAATTTTGGCGGAAAAGAAAAAGGAAACGACGGTAAAGCGAGCACTATCTATCGTCTGTACAGTAATTTCAGCGTTAATATTCGTTCTCGTTGCTCTGCTCTTAATCAATATGATTATATGCCGCACGCAGAATAAACCCGTCAATTTTTTCGGGTACTCGTTTTCGGTAGTGCAGACTAATTCGATGGAAGACGAGATTATGACGGGCGACTTAATCGTTTTTAAAAAAGTCGATTATTCGTCGCTTAAAGTTGGTGACAACATCGTCTTCCGTGCGGACGAAAATTTTAAAGATGCAAACGGTCAAAGCATTGCGGGCTATACAATCGTCCATAAAATTATTGAGGTGACGGAGAACGGGCTCGTAACGAAAGGCGTAAACAATTTTAAGGCGGACGACGGCTTTCGTGCGGAGGCAGATATTTACGGGCTATGCGTAGCGAATTCTGCGGTTTGGGGAAAAATATTTTCGTTTTTAGGCAAGTACGGAGTTTTGATTATAATTTTTATTATCGCCGTACCCGTCATAGTTACGCAAACGATTAAAATCGTAAAGCTCTCTAAACAAAAGAATAAGGAAGGTGCAGAGGGGGAAAATCAAGAACCCCAAAATGAAGGTCAAACGTTAAAAGTCGACAATCAAACGCCTATAGACGATAATAAATCTCCGTCGGATGAAACACAAACGGCTTTTGACGATAATCAAAATAACGGCGAAAATTAGTTTTAATTATTTAACAAAAAAACGGTAGCTCTTTTGGCTACCGTTAATTTTCTAAATAGATTATTTTAAAAACAACTTAAAGCAAAGCCCGAATACGGTGATGTTAAGCGCAGTAATAGAAGGTATAACCAACATTTTCATTACGTCGCTTGCGAGTGCGGTATTCATATTAAGCAAAAATGAAAGCATTGCGATTATAAGAATAGCTATTATCGTGAGAATGATACATGTGCTTATATAGCTGTTGCTCGTAGGTCTCACACTGTGCCTGCCGTAGCCGTTTAAAACAAGTATTCCGAATACGGCAAACTGAGCAGCGCCTATTGCCAAGATTGCGGCGGGATAAGTCCAACCGACAGCGAGCGAATCCATAAATATAAAGCAGAAAATCGCCTCGATAACGAGAACGGCAAGAACTACGGCAGAGCTCTTCAGCATTGTCAATCCCTTGTTGTAGGTCGTCTTAGTGGCTCGGGAAGCGTTGCGTTCGTTGGAGGGAATTATCGAAACTCCGTCGTTTGCGCCCCTGTCGACAAGCTTTGCGTTATTTTCTGCCTGACGGCTTTGAGAATACCTTGCGTCCGCCTGTTTGGAGTGGTAGTTCGTTTGAACACTGCCGTTATAGACGGTTTTATAGAAAATTCCGTCAATTAAATTTTTATAATCTCGCTCAGTTTCGGGCTTGTTATTATAGATAAGCTTATCCGAATTGATATTTTCAGAGCCAGGCACGATGTCCTCTGAGTTAATCGGCTTAGAGCGCACGGGCTCGGATATGAGTTTTAAATAATTTTCGTGCGTACGCCTACGGTCTACCTCATCAGCGTTTTCAATTTGTTCATCTTTTATCTTGTCTTGCTTTACTTCGTTAACCGTTTCAACGTTAGGCGATTGTTCCTTAACGCTTTCTACCCGTTTATCTTCTTCGGTCTTGATTTCAGCTTGACCGTACTCCACGGCTTTTATAAAGAATACGCTATTAGTCGTTTCGGTAGGGTGTTGTGAAATTATCTGCTGAGCAGTAGGTTCGGCGGGTGCGGTATTAATTTCGTCCGCCGACTTTTCTTTAGCGGTTGGAACTCTTGATACTGAATCTCTCAAAAGAGAAAAATCAACGGGAGTAGGGGCGGGGTTTTTAAAGTCGAAAGATTTATCGGATATGAGGGAATCAATAATCGTCCTCGAATATTCCCATTCGGAGAGGTTCTTTTCCGTAATGGCTTTACCGCTTTCGGTAAGCGTAAAATATTTTCTTCTGCCTCCAAGCGTAACCTCGTCAGTCTTCCAATAAGCCTTTATGTAACCCTGATTCTCAAGGCGTTTTAAAGCGCTGTAGAGCGTAGGTTGTTTTAACGTATATTGTCCGTGGCTCTTTGATTCAATATCGTTAATAATTTCGTAACCGTATTTATCCCGCTCGTAAAGAGCTCGAAGAATAATCGTGTTAATATGCCCTCTGATTAAATCCGCACTTATTGAATTGTTTTCTTCAGTTTGATTTTTCTCTTCGGTTTTAGGCAAAGACTGTTCGTTAGAATTTATGGCGGGCGGGGTGTCCTCGTTCGACGAAAGGGTAATATCGTCTACGTTCGATTCGACTTCTTCGTTATCGTCAAAAAGATTATTATCTAATAAATCGTCTTTGTTCTCGTCTCTATCGTCAAACATATAAAACCTCTATAATTTGTAAATATTATATCATATAGCACAAAATATGTCAATATTTTGATAAAATAAAAAGTACTATGTCACACATAAATAGAAAATATTTTTCATTTTAATTCAAATTTATAGACTTTTTACGCTGTTGTTGTTAAAATTATGGGAAGAGGTAAAATAATGTATTGCAACGTTAGAAAATATGAACTAAGATATACCGACGTAGACTTCGAGGACAATATAAAGCTTTCCGCTCTGCTCTCTTTGATGGAGGAATCGGCTTGCGCCTCGGCGGACGAGCTTGGGTTCGGTTATTCTGTTTTACAGCCTAAAAACATCGGTTTCGTAATTTTGAATTGGCACTTAGAGTTATATAAAGCTATTAAGCTCGGCGATGAGCTGACCGTTCACACCTGGCCGGTAAAACCGAGAAGACTTACCGTTTTCCGTGATTTCGAGCTATACATCGGCGATGAGAAGGTGGGCGTGGCATCGTCCCGTTGGTGCGTCATCGACCTCAAGGACTTTAAAATTATTGACCCGTCCTGCGCATTTGACGAGAATGCCGTTTATAACGAAAACCGTTCGGTTGAAGTTTCAAGCTGGAAAATTCCCGCTGTCAATTCTTCCGAGTGCGTTTACTCCAAAAAAGTCACTTGCTCCGACTACGACCATTATAATCACGTCAATAATACTAAGTATGCCGATTTTCTGCTTGACGTGTTTTCCCCCGAAGATTTTAAAGACAAAAACATCTCTTGCGTAGACGTAAATTATCAAACTCAGTGCAAATATGGTGAGACGCTCGATTTCTTTAAGGAAGATTGCGACGGCTATACCTTAATTGAGGGCAGGGTCAACGGCGTCAGCCGAGTGCAGATGCGTATTGCAATGAAATGATAAAAATTAAATACGAATTATTTCGTTCGTCGAGGAAGACGCTCTGTATCTCTATAAGGGAAAATAAAGTTATCGTGCGTGCGCCTATGCATACGCCGATTGCAAAAATAGATGACTTCGTCCGTCAAAAGAGCGGTTGGATAATTAAACAATTGTCAAAAGACGACGGCTATAGGGAGTTGAGCGAATATAAAAGCATTCTCGTAAAGGGTGAGCTCTTGCCGTTAATCGTCGGGAACGAAGATAAAATAACTAAAAAATTCGTTTCGGTTAAAAAGTCATCGGATATTAAAAATCTCTATATTGAATGTTTTGGCGACGAATTTTTAAAGCTTTTTAAGGAAGTGAGTAAATCCTCAGGCTTAAATGCTAACAGCGTAAGTTTTAAATCATATAAATCAAGGTGGGGCTGTTGTGATTGCAAAAAGTCGATAATATTCAACTTTAAGCTTTTAATGCTCCCTAAGGAGCTGTGGCGGTGCGTAATAGTTCACGAGCTGTGCCATACGGTATTTATGGACCACTCTAAAAACTTTCACGCTCTTGCAAATTCGGTTATGCCCGACTATAGCGCCGTACATAAAAAACTTAAGGCGTACAGCGCAGTAACGAGACTTTATTGATTGATTCCCCACAAAAATTACTATACAGGATATTTATGGACGTTTGGCTTTTGCTCTGAGCATGCTGAACGTCCTTTAAATTTATAAATATGCAAAAATACATTATTTGCTGAATAAATATTAATATATAAAAAAAATATTTGCAAATTTATTCATTTTGTTTTTAAGATTTTTTTTATTTTAGGTTTGTATTCGCTTGACTTGCAAATAGGCGTTGTTATATAATATCTTAAGTTAATTAAAAACAATATTTAATTTCTTTAAGGTTAAACGAAATGGAAAAGAAAATCAAGAAAGTTGTACTTGCATACTCAGGTGGGCTTGATACGTCCATCATCATTCCTTGGCTCAAGGAAAACTATGATAACTGCGAAGTTATCGCCGTATCCGGTAACGTAGGTCAGGCAAGCGAGCTGGAGGGGCTTGAGGAAAAAGCTCTTAAGACGGGTGCGTCTAAACTCTACGTTGAGGATTTGAGAAAAGAGTTTATCGAGGACTACATTTACCCTACGATGCAGGCAGGTGCGGTTTACGAAAACAAATATCTTTTGGGTACGTCTTTTGCCCGTCCCATCATTGCAAAGAGAATAGTTGAGATTGCAAAGAAGGAAGGTGCGGACGCAATTTGTCATGGCTGTACAGGTAAGGGTAACGACCAGGTTCGTTTTGAATTGACGATTAAGCACTTTGCACCCGAAATGAAGATTATCGCCCCTTGGCGTATTTGGAATATAAAGAGCCGTGACGAAGAAATTGACTATGCAGAGGCTCATAATATTCCCTTAAAGATTAATAGGGAAACCAACTACTCAAAGGATATGAACCTTTGGCATCTATCGCATGAAGGTTTGGACCTTGAAAACCCCGCAAACGAACCCGATTACGATAAAATTTGCGAGCTCGGCGTTTCCCCTTGGAAAGCACCCGACAAGTCAACCTATTTGACCATTCACTTTGAAAAGGGCGTTCCCACTGCAATCGACGGAAAGAAGATGGGCGCAATCGAGATTATCGAAACCTTAAACAAAATCGGCGGTGCAAACGGCGTAGGTCTTGTGGATATGGTTGAAAACAGGCTTGTCGGTATGAAGTCGAGGGGCGTATACGAAACGCCTGGCGGTACTATTTTGTATACCGCACACGAACTTTTGGAATCCATCTGCCTCGATAAAGCTACTCAGCACTATAAACAGCTTATCGCAATCAAGTACGGCGAGATGGTATACGACGGACAGTGGTTCACGCCGCTTAGAGAGGCTTTGGACGCATTCGTTGCTAAGACGCAGGAAACCGTTACGGGTGACGTTAAGCTTAGAATTTACAAGGGCAACGTTATGAATGCAGGCATTACCTCGCCTTATTCGCTGTACAGCGAAGATATCGCAACCTTTGGCGAGGATGATTGCTACAACCAGATGGATTCTCAGGGATTCATTAACCTGTTCGGTCTTCCCATAAAGGTTAAAGCGCTTTTGGATGAGAAAAAGCTTAAGTAATGATTAAAGTATTTATTGACGGCAAAGAGGGCACGACGGGCTTGCAGATATACGATAGGCTCTCCGTGCGTAACGATATTTCGCTTATAACTCTACCCGAAGAGATGAGGAAGGACGTTAACGCCCGCAGGGAATGTCTTAATTCGGCGGACGTAAGCTTTCTTTGTCAGCCCGACAAGGCGGCAATTGAGGCGGCGGAGCTCGTTACAAACCCCAACGCTAAAAGAATCAATGCGTCGACGGCGCACAGGACTAATCCCGACTGGGTTTATGGTTTCCCCGAGCTCTCTAAAGAGAGGAGAGAACAGATTGCCTCCTGTAAAAGATTAGCAAATCCGGGTTGCCACGCAACGGGCTTTATATCCATCGTCGCACCCTTAGTAAAAGGCGGCATAGCCAACGCAGATTATCCATTTGTTGCACATTCGCTCACGGGGTATTCGGGTGGCGGCAAAAAGACCATTGCTCAATACGCCGATGTGAATAGGGATAGAGAGCTCTCCTCTCCGAGGGAATACGCTTTGGGCTTAAGCCATAAGCATTTGCCCGAGATGGTAAGGGAATGTGGTTTATCTCAAGCTCCGCTATTTAACCCCATAATCTGCGATTTTTACAGCGGAATGTGCGTAACCGTTCCCCTATTTACAAATCTTTTGAATAAAAAGATGACTGTTGAGGGCTTACGCAACTATTTTGCGGAGTACTATGTCGAACAGAAGTTGGTTAAGGTTGCAACTGAAGAAGAAGTCCCCTCGTTTTTAGCGTCTAACGCCTTGACGGGTACAAACGGTTTAAAGATTTACCTAAGCGGCAACGACGAAAGGGTTTTCATAGCAAGCGTTTTCGATAACTTGGGTAAAGGTGCGTCGGGTGCGGCGGTTCAGAATATGAATATTATGTTCGGTCTGGACGAGTGCACTTCGCTATTATAATCCTTTTATCGGAAGAGTTTTTAAGAGAGAGTTAGTTTTTAGTAAGATTAGTAAAATGAAAATAAAAGAAATCAACGGCGGTGTTTGCGCCCCTATAGGCTTTAGAGCAAACGGCATTCACTGCGGTATTAGGAAAAACAAAATAAAGCGTGATTTTGCTTTAATAGTAAGCGACGTTAAAGCTGCGGCGGCAGGAGTGTATACGAGCAATCTCGTTAAAGGCGCCCCTGTAATCGTTACGAAAAAGCATTTACAGGACGGCTATGCTCAGGCGATTATCTGCAACAGCGGCAATGCAAACACCTGCAATAAGGACGGAATCGCCGTAGCAGAGAATATGTGCAAGCTCGTAAACGGCGTGGGCGAAATTAAAGAAGAGGACGTAATCGTCGCCTCTACGGGCGTAATCGGTTTACCGCTCGACATTACTCCTATGCAAGAGCATATAGGCGAAATTTGGGAAGGGCTCGGCGACAACAGCGATTTTGCGGCAGAGGCAATAATGACTACCGACACCGTTAAAAAGAGTATTTCCGTTGAATTTGAAATCGACGGTAAGAGATGTGCGATGGGCGCTATTGCAAAGGGCGTCGGCATGGTCTGCCCCAATATGGCAACCAACCTCATATTCTTAACGACGGACGTCGCAATCACCCCCGCAATGTTGCAGAAGGCGCTTTCCGACGACGTAAAAGATTCATTTAATATGGTCAGCGTAGACGGCGACCAGTCGACTAACGATACCTGCTGTATTTTGGCAAACGGTTTGGCGGGCAACAAGCTTATAGACGCCGCAGGGGCGGACTATAATAAATTCCGTAAAGCCTTAAATTATTGTACGGTGTATCTTTCCCGTATGATTGCAAAGGACGGAGAGGGGGCGACTAAGCTTATCGAATGCAACGTCAGCGGCGCTCAAAGCAAGTCGGTTGCAAAGGCAGTGGCAAGGTCGGTTATCAAATCGTCTTTGGTCAAGGCGGCAATGTTCGGCGCAGACGCAAATTGGGGCAGGGTACTCTGCGCAATCGGATACGCAGGAGTAAAGGTAGACGTAGAGGCAATTGACGTATCCTTTATCTCGCACAAAGGCAAGATAGAGGTCTGCAAGGCGGGCTACGGAATAGACTTTTCCGAGGAGCTCGCAAAAGAAGTTTTATCCGAGGACGAAGTGGCAATCAATATCAATCTCAACGGAGGCAAGGTAAAAGCTACCGCTTGGGGTTGCGATTTAACTTACGAATACGTTAAAATCAACGGTGACTACAGGACTTGATATGAACAAACAGAATCAGGCAGAATTTTTAATAGAGGCAATGCCCTATATTAAAAAGTATTTTAATAAAATTCTCGTGGTCAAATACGGCGGTAACGCAATGATTGACGAAGATTTAAAGTCGTCGGTTATGCGTGATTTGGTCGTTTTGAACCTTTTGGGGATAAAAGTCGTTCTCGTTCACGGCGGCGGACCTGAAATTTCAGAGACGGTTAAAAAGATGGGCAAAGAGAGCAAGTTTATTGACGGTCTGCGTTATACCGACGAAGAGACTGCCGAAATCGTCCGTATGGTTCTTGCGGGTAAGATTAATAAGACGCTCGTTGATTTGATTTGCAGGCATGGCGGTAAGTCCATCGGTATCTGCGGTCAAGACGGGCATATTATTAAGTGTGAAAAGCAGGACGAAAGGCTTGGTTTCGTCGGTAAAATCGTCGATATTGATACGACTTTGATAACCGATTTACTCAATTTGGGTTATGTACCCGTTATATCTACTGTAGGTTACGACGACGAAGGACATGTCTACAACGTTAATGCTGATACGGCGGCTGCCGCTATTGCGGGAGCGTTAGGTGCAGAAAGCCTTATTTTAATGACCGATATACGAGGTCTTTTGGAGAATAAGGACGACCCCGACAGCCTTATTAAAAAGGTATACGTTTCCGATATTCCCGCACTCGTTAAGCAGGGTATTATCTCGGGTGGTATGATTCCCAAAATCGAATGTTGTAAAGACGCTATACGCCGCGGTGTAGAAAATGTGTTTATCACCGACGGAAGGGTTTATCATTCAATTTTAATCGAACTTCTTTCCGACGAAGGTAGCGGAACAATGTTTAACGGCTGATTTATTCTCTTAAATCAGTCTTTATTTTAGTAATTCAGTTTGGTGAAAAATGGACTTAAATAATATTATTTCAACGGATAAAGAATATGTCGCATCGACTTACGCAAGGTATGACATTGCTTTTAAGTCGGGGTGCGGCGCAAAACTGTACGATTATGACGGCAAAGAGTATATCGACTGCGCCTCGGGTATTGGCGTTAATATCTTCGGCGTCAACGACGAGGAGTGGAAAAAAGCAGTCAAAGCGCAGATTGATAAAATTCAACACGTCTGCAATCTTTATTATTCTCAGCCTCAGGCAGAGCTTGCAAAGCTCTTATGTGAAAAGACGGGTGCGTCTAAGGTGTTCTTTTCAAACAGCGGAGCAGAGGCTAACGAGTGCGCAATTAAAGCCGCAAGGAAGTATGGCAACAACCGCTATGGCAGAAACGAGATTATAACCTTAAAAAATTCGTTCCACGGAAGAACTTTAGCAACGCTTACCGCAACGGGTCAAGACGGTTTTCACAAAAACTTTTCGCCCTTTTTAGAGGGATTTAAGTACGCAGATCCTACGATAGACGGAATATACGAGTGTTATACCGAAAAGACCTGCGCCGTAATGGTAGAGGTTATTCAGGGCGAGAGCGGCGTCAATCCTCTTGACAAAGAGTTTCTTAAAGAGCTCGAAAAATTCTGCAAGAGCAGGGATATACTCTTAATATGCGACGAGGTTCAAAGCGGTAACGGCAGGACGGGCTATCTTTACGCCTACGAGGCGGCGGGAATTCACCCCGACATCGTAACTACCGCAAAGGGTTTAGGCGGCGGCTTGCCTATAGGCGCATGTATGTTCTTCGATAAATGCAAGGACGTATACGGCTACGGCGACCACGGTTCGACCTTCGGCGGCAACCCCGTTGCGTGCGCAGGTGCGGTTTCGATAGTAGAAAGGCTTACCCCCGAATTTTTGCTCGAGGTGCAGGGTAAAGGTGCGTACTTTAAAATTAACTTAGAACATATAAAAAACGTTGCTTATGTCAGCGGTCAGGGCTTAATGATAGGCATAGCTACGGCAAAGCCCGCCAAAGAGATTGCAAAAGCCTGCCTTGAAAAGGGCTTGGTCGTGCTTACGGCGCACGACAAAGTAAGGCTTTTGCCTCCCCTTAACATAACAAAAGAGGAAATAAATACAGCATTGAAAATATTAAACGAGGTGATTTCACAGTGAAGCATTTACTTAAATTACAGGATTTGACTCGAGAAGAAATATTATCTATTTTAAACCTTGCCGACCAACTTAAATTTGAAAGGCTCCACAACATTCAAAAGGATTATTTAAAGGGCAAAAAGCTCGGTATGATTTTCCAGAAGTCTTCCACCCGAACGAGGGTTTCCTTCGAGGTGGGTATTTACGAGCTCGGCGGTTACGGCTTGTTCCTATCGAGCAACGACTTGCAAATCGGCAGGGGCGAACCCGTACAGGACACCGCAAGAGTGCTTTCAAGGTATTTGGACGGTATAATG
>JBJFAF010000084.1:0-3359 GCA_051887755.1 Candidatus Coproplasma sp. | reverse complement strand
TTAAAAGCGTAGGCGGGGCGGCGAAATACATCGCAGCTTTGCCTACGCTCTTTTTTATAATGCGGTTATTAGCTCGAAAATTTTACGAAAATTAGACAAAAAGGCGACCTCTTATTTTACATTCGGGCTGTAAACTAAACCCGTAACAGCATTAATAAGGAGAAAAAAATTTAATGAGTAAAAAGAAAAAGATTGTCGCCTTAATTTCAGCGGCGGCAATGGCATTAGGTGCGGCGGCTTTTGCAGGCTGCTCGCAGGATAACGGCGGTGCAACCGCCGCTTCGGTGCAGAGTGTTGCGATAGATGGGAACGGAGATTTGATAGTAACCTTCTCGGACGGCACCGCCAAGAACGCAGGTAAGGTAAAGGGTGAGAACGGCGCCAACGGAACAAATGGCATCAACGGAGTTGACGGCGTTTCGGTACAGGACGTATACGTCAACGGCAACGGCGAGCTTATCGTCGTATTTTCCGACGGCAGTAAGCATAACGCAGGCAGTGTTAAACAGACGAATTTAACCCTTAACAAGGCGGCGGAGTTTGATACGGGCTTAACCTCGGCAGAGGGCGGCGTTGCGGAAATAGTCAAGTATAATAAAGATAACGGCAAGGTCTACCTTGTAAACGGCAAAACGCAGACGCTTGACGTCATTTCTTTGGGCGTTTATACGGAAAATGCAGACGAATTGCAGACCACCTTTAACGAGGCGACGGATAGGATAGATTTCAATAAAATCGTTGCTGAACACTCCGCCGACTTTGCGGCAGGCTTTGAGGTTGGCGATATAACGAGCGTGGCTGTAAACAACGAACTTAAGGTCGTTGCGGTTGCATTGCAGAGCTCCGATTATTCTGCGGACGGTGCGGTAGTGCTTATCGACTACGACGGCAATTACGTTAAAGCCTACGCTTGCGGCGTACAGCCCGATATGGTGACTTTTGCAGGCGATTTAGTATTGACCGCAAACGAAGGCGAACCGAGGTTAGGCTATGGCGACGGCACGGTCGACCCCAAAGGCGGAGTTACGATTATCGACCTTGCCTTAGGCGCACAGAGCGGAACGGTAACTAACGCCGCTTTCGACGACTTCGACGCACAGCGAGAAACGCTCGTCGACGCAGGCGTGCTTATAAAAAAGGGCGCAAACCCCTCTACCGACTTTGAACCTGAGTATATTACGGTAAGCGGCAACTGCGCCTACGTTTCATTGCAGGAGGCAAACGCAATCGCCACGCTCGACTTGCAGACCAAACAGTTTATAAAGGTCAACGCTCTCGGCTTTAAGGACCATTCCAAAGAGGGGAACGGCTTAGACCTTTTGGAGGACGGCGAGATAAATATAACCACGCAGGACGTCTACGGCGTATATATGCCCGACGGTATAGATGCGTTTGAGATGGACGGCGTAACCTATATTGCCACCGCAAACGAGGGCGACGCCAGAGAGTGGGACGACTATTCGGGCATAACGAAAATGACGATAGGTTCTACCAAAGTGGAGATACTCGACAATAACGAATGGGACGGCTTGGATGCGGAAAAAACTTATATCTTAGGCGGGCGTTCATTCTCAATATTCAAGGCGGAGGATATGTCGCTCGTATACGACAGCGGCGACGCCATAGAAAGGGCGGTTGCAAATTCTGAATATTCTGCTTACTTTAACTGTAGTAACGATAAAAATACGCTCGACGGGCGCAGTAAGAAAAAGGGTCCCGAACCCGAAACCGTGCTTGTTCGCTATATAGATGGTAAGCCCTACGCATTTGTCGGGTTAGAGCGTGTAAGCGGCGTTATGACCTTTGATTTGAGCAACTTAAAGTACGGGGAGGCAACGCTTAAAGATTATACGTCTACTCGTGACTATACGCAGGCAATGGCGGGCGACGTTGCGCCCGAAGGTATGGACTATATTGAAGCAAGCGAAAAAACGGGCGGTAAAAACGTACTTGTAGTTGCCAACGAAAACAGCGGTACGGTTGCGTTCTATGCGGTGGAAAGCGAAAAGAAGAGCTATGAAATGCACAGCACTTTCGTGGAAGCAGCCGTAGAAAGCGCAGACCACTTGCTTATCTATGCGGTAGGCGGCGCAGGAACGAAGACGGACGGACCTTCAACCAACGACTTTATAGCAATCAAAAACCCCACTTCAGCGGCTGTTGATTTAACGGGCTATAAACTCGAATACGCCGTAGGCGGCGCAACCGCAACCGAGTGGCAGGAGTTGGAGCTTACAGGCACGATAGAGGCAGGTCAAGTCTATATCGTGCGTTGTGCGGCGGGCAATCCTGCGGGCGCATTTACGGTTAGCCGTGCGGATATAGAATGGACTTCGCTTTCGATAAACAATAAGACCTTCTCGCTTAAACTTGTAAACGGCGAAAACGTCGTAGACGCTTTAGGCGCAGACGCCGATTTGACGAATAACGAAGTCGGCGAAGGTGCGGTCATAACCGATTTCAGCAAACAGATAATATTGGTAAGGGTAAACGATGGCGATACCGATAACAACTCCCTTGACTTTGAATCGGTTTCGCTTAAAGGTCTTACCGCAGATTCCGAAACGGTAACGACCTACTTAGCAAAATTAGGTTTAACCGCCTAATATTACGCATTTAATTATGCGGCTTTGCACCTTTCGTTAAGTCCGTGTGTGCCGCCTCGTTGCGTTAGAAACTAAAGCGTTTTGCTCGTTAAGGAGGGATGAAAATCTGACTTTACAAACGTAAAAAAATGGTTTATAATTAAAGCATTCAAGCGCATGGAGAAATATTATGCAAGTCTACGAATCTGAAGAAATGTATCTGGAAACGATATTGCTTTTACAGCAAAGACGGTTACACGTCAGGGCGATAGACATTGCGGAAGAGCTCGGTTATTCCCGCCCCAGCGTTTCAAACGCCGTACATCTTCTTGAAAAGAAGGGGTACATAGACATAATCGGCACTGAAATCTGCCTTACTAAAGAGGGCAGGGCTAAAGCCGAATCCGTGTACGAACGCCATCAGGTGATAACGGCGTTGTTCGTTTCAATGGGCGCAAGCCAAAGCGTTGCCGAGGAAAACGCCTGCCGTGTAGAACACGTCATAACCGTCGAAATGTTTGCTTTAATTAAAAGTTTTGTAGAAAAATCGGCAAACAACTGATTTTTATTAAACGGAGTAAGCGGAGTCAGGAACGGCTCCGCATTTTTTAAAGGGTGAATTTATGACCATTCAGCAGTTAAGATACATAATAGAAATAACTGAAAGCGGTTCGTTAAGGGCAGCTGCTCAAAACCTGTTCGTCTCTCAGCCCAGCCTGTCCAAATCCGTTTCAGAGCTTGAGCAGGAGATGGGTATAACCATTTTTCACCGCA
>JBJFAF010000083.1:2876-14394 GCA_051887755.1 Candidatus Coproplasma sp. | reverse complement strand
CCCGACGTGCTTTTGTGCGAAGGTTGTGCAAACGCAAAATAAATTCAGATAAATTTAGAGAGGTGTAAAGATATGGCAGTACCCAAGGGAAAACAGTCCAAGAGCAGGACGAATAAAAGGTTTGCAAATTATAAGGCAACGGCGCCTACGCTTGTAGAGTGCCCTCATTGCCATCAGCTTATGCAGGCGCACAGGGTTTGCGGCAACTGCGGTTATTACGATAAGACCGAAGTAGTTGCTCAGAAAGAAAGCAAAAACTAATTTCAATTAAAATGAGTTGCGGGCTTTGTTGATTTCAAAGCCCGCATTTCGTATATTTAAACACAGGATAAAACATCAAAATGGAAGAAAAAATGCTCTTCGTCGCCCTTGAATATCCCGAAGATATAAACGTGGCGGGCAGGCTGTTTTGGTACGGCTGCCGAGATGCAAGCATTGCGGTAGGTGATAGCGTTTTTGCGCCGCTCGGTAGACATAATAGGTTGCAAAAAGCCGTAGTCCGTAAAACCATATGGGCGACGGAGGAGGATGCACCCTATCCGTTACATATAATAAAATACGTTAAATGCAGGGTTCAAGAAGATAATAAAGGGGAATAGCCGCAAAGAATTTGCGCAAAATAGCCTTATGGTACCTGAAATAGAGATTCAAGAAATTGCTAAATACACGGACGGGATAAACGTATACGACGGCGGCGTATGCGTGCCTTATAATAAAGAAAGCACAAAATTCAAAGAAATCTGTGCCGCTTGGACGGGTATGATGAAGTTCGCCCGACAAATGCCTGCGTTTGGGGTTAGTTTAAATAGCGAAACTGCTAAGGCTGTGAAAAAGGAAGTATGGCTTGAGTTCACCTTCCCGCAGGAGTACTGCAACAGCGGTATGACGTTTGAGAGATTGCTTATAAACGTTTCGCCCGCTTTTTCGGGCTTTAACGTAATTAGATTTAACAGTCAATACGGCTACGACGGCAGGTGTTTCTATTTCGACCTCATCGGCAGCGATATGAAAGATTTGTACAGCATAATAAAAAAGTAAAAAATAACGCCGTTCCGAGTTGGAACGGCGATTTTCATAAAAAATTATTTATTTTCAGCTTTATAAGCTTCAATGGCATTAGAAAGTTGGTCGGGGCAGGACGTGCCGTTTCTGCACAAAACACCTTTGACTAAATCGTGGACCTCGTCGATATCCCTGCCTTCGCAAAGCCTTGAAACGCCCTGAGTATTTCCTGCACAACCGCCTAAAAACCTTACCGAGTGTATTTTATTTTCTTCGTCAACTTCAAAGGTAATCTGCCTTGAGCAGGTGCCAAAGGTTGTATATTTAAAAGATTTCATTAAAGACCTCAGTCGCACAAATTTTCGTATACGGCGGTGTATACGTTAGCCGCTTTTTCTTCCCATTTTTTATAGATGGTGTTTGCGGTTTTCTTGTCGGGAACGACGAACTTAAGCTCAAGCATAGGCTGAACTGCCGCAAGAATTTTCAAGTAGACGGTATAAGTGCCGTCTTTATTTTTATAGTAGTCCGCCCTACATTCCTGCCTGTTTTTATACTTGCCGCTGTTGCTCTTTACGAACTTAGAAATCTCTTCCCTGACGCTTTTAGGGATATTTATGTAGAAATTAGCAAGCGTTTCTCGCCCGTCGGGTGTGATGGAGTAGAGGGTGTTGTCCTCGTCCTCGTCGCTCACAGCAAAGATAAAGTTATCGTCTATAAGCTTGTGGATAATGTTTACGCAGTCCATATAGCCCATCCATTCGTTGGTGGTAGAGCACATATCGACAATCGTCCTCTCGGAAAGTGCGCTCTCCATTTTGTCAAAGACGAACAGAATTATTAATTTGTTTATCGAGTTTTCCGTTTGTCTTATCATAAATCCTCGCACAAATTCCTACCCGAACACCCATTCGGTTAAAGTATATCAATTATATCTTTTATTTGATTTAAAATCAAGATATTTAGGCGAAAAATATTTTATTTTAAAAATTTATGTGTTATAATTAATCTGCATAAGTAAAAACGTACCGAAAAAGTATAATTAAGGGTGGCAAAGTGGAAACTGTAAAAGCGCAAATAACCGACTTTTTGAACAAGTGCGAGGAGCTGAAGAATTGCAAGTTCATAATGGCAACCACGAAGATTAAGGATTTACTTAAATCTATCGTAAACAGTTCCGAGCTGTACGAGTTATTCAATACCGTCGCTACGGGGTTTGATTACCCTGCGGTTAAGCAACGCTGTTTTATCGAGAGCGGGCGTTGCAGGGTTGTTTTGCCCGATACCGTCGGCGAAAGGCTTGCCTTTATCTTCTGCCTTTTGGTGGAGTTCGACCGCAACGAAATAAACTTTAACGCATTTTTGCAGAAGTATTACCCCAAGGACGGCAGTTTTTACTCGAGCTATCATCTCTTCTGCGACGAGGTTATCGGCTCGTTGGAAAACATTATTTGCGACGTTTACAGCAGAGAGCTTGAAGAACAAGAACCCGTTCAAATTCCTGAAAGGGCAGAGAGTGCGGTTAGCGCAAATCAAATGATAGACAACGGTCAAAACGGTATGGCGTTGATTTTAATCAACGCAGAAAAGGAAGCCGTGTCATCTTCAGAGCTTTCTCAAGAGGATAAAGAGGCGGCGCTTATTATGTTAAACGCCCTTGAAAACGCAGTTAAGGTGTACGACGTTTCACTCATTCAGTCGCTCTCCTGCGGTTATAATTATTTCGTCTTATATACAAACTTCGTCAGCGGCTCTGTGTCCGACCTTATTGACGAGTTGGGTAATTTGGTTGGTTGATATGAAATTAAAGGAAGAAAAAATTTCATCTCGTCAAATCTACGGCGGTAAAATTCTCTCGCTGTACGTCGACGAAGTGCGTCTGCCCGATGGCAATAGCGCCAAAAGGGAGTGCGTTCGCCATTGCGGCGGTGCGGCGGTGCTATTTATCAACGCCGGCAAAGTAGCGTTGGTTAAGCAATTCCGCTATCTATACGGCAAGGAGATTTACGAAATTCCTGCCGGTAAAATGGATGAGGGTGAAGAGCCTGCAACAGCCGCAAAGCGGGAGCTTTTGGAGGAAACGGGCTATAGGGCGGAGGTTAAGCCTCTCTTAAATATCTATCCGTCGCCTGGTTATACCGACGAGGTTATTCATATATTCTTTGCGGACGGCGGAAAATATGTTGGCGAGAAGTTAGACGACGGCGAGTTCTTAAACTGTCAATTTTTCACGGTGGATAAGGTTTTAAAAATGATTGAAGATGGGGAAATAACCGACGCTAAGACGGTTTCTGCCCTGTATAAATATCTATACGAAAGAAATAAATAAGTAAAAAACAAGGCGGGCCGCAAAAGCGACCCGCCTTTTTACTGCCGTTAGTTGCAACCGCAGCCGCAACCGCAGTTTTTGCCGCAGAACAGGTTATTTAAAGTGCCGTTTTTCCACATACTGAAGATAAGGGCAATAAGTATGGGGGTACAGCTACCTGCAAGGGCGCCTTCTAAACCGTTGCCGCCGCAAGCGGAAGCGATTAAAAGCAGTATAAGTATCCATAAACAGCTGTTGCAACCGCAGAAGTTAGAAAATAAGTTCATAGTTTTCCTCCTGTAATTATTCTGCAAGGCGTTATGTAAAAGGCTTTTTGCCCTGCAGAGCTCATAAACTTAAGTTATGTTTATAGTAAATAATATTTATTTGCCTTAAAAAATGTTACATATTCGTCATTTGCTTGCCTATTCGTTTTGAAAATGTTATACTAATTAATATTAATCGGATAACTTTTGGCTGTAACCTTATGGTGCAGACCGTTAAAAAGTTAAATATATTTTTTGTCTGCGGATATTCTAATTAAAGAAATCCGACGGAGGGTAACATGAGAAAAGACAGACAAGGTTTCTTTTCAGCAAAGTATGTATCCTATTTAGGCGTACTTGCGGGCTTGGTAATCGCACTGCAGATGCTTAGTGGCTTTATGGTAATACGCACTACGTCATTCTGTTTCGTGCTGGTACCTATCGTGCTTGGCGGCATAATTTTAGGCGTTACGGCAGGCGCAATTCTTGGAGGGCTCTTCGGTGTAGTCGTTCTTGTGGATGCACTCATCGGAATGGACCCTTTCACGCTTTACTTGCTTGGCGAACAGCCCGTGTTTACGGTCATCCTGTGCCTTGCAAAGGGCGTTGCGGCAGGCGTAATCCCTGCGCTCGTCTATAAGCTTATCGCAAAAAAGAACAAGTATGTAGGCTCTATCGTTGCGGCAATTCTCGCCCCCATATGCAACACGGGCGTGTTTGTAGTCGGTGCATTCTTCATAATGCAGCCCATTATGGATTACTTTGCAAGTGTGGGTAGAGACATATCCGGTTTAAACCCTGCATATATCGTATTTATCTTACTTATCGGCGTAAACTTTTTTGTAGAGCTTGCAATAAACGCTTTGCTTTCACCTGCAATCTATACGGTTAATAACGTCGTAACCAAAAAAATTTCGTTAAGGAAAAAGCAGACTAATGATAATCTGTCTTGACGTAGGAAATACTAATATAAAATATGCTTTGTTTGATGGGGACGAGCTCGCCTTGTCTTTCCGCGTCGCTACCGAGCATAAAAAGACCTCGGACGAATACGGCGAGCAACTGCGCTCAATTTTGAGCACGAACGGCATTTCGGTAAAGGATATTACGGGGGGAATTATCTCTTCCGTAGTGCCTTCACTCGATTATACTATGGAGCGTATGTGCAAGACCTACCTTAAAATCACCCCGATTGTTTTGGGCGCCGGGCTTAAAACGGGAATGAATTTAAAGGTGGATAACGCCAAGGAAGTCGGGGCTGACAGGGTCGTAAACAATGTCTCCGCCGTTAAAAAGTACGGCGCACCCGTAATCGTCATCGATTTCGGTACGGCAACGACTTTTAACGCAATCAACGAAAAGGGTGAGTTTATCGGCGGCGTAATCGCCCCTGGCATAAAGGGCTCGCTTGACAGCTTGGTAAACGGTACGGCAAAGCTCCCCCGTGTAGAGATTGAAAGACCCGAAAAGGTCATAGGCACTAACACCGTGACGAATATGCAGTCGGGCATAGTTTTCGGTTTCTGCGGTCTGGTGGAATACATCGTTAAAAAGATGAAAAAGGAGATGAAGTCGGAAAATATAACCACCGTTGCGACGGGCGGTTTTTCCGAGGTCATCGCAAAAGAAATTTCGTGCATAGACGTCGTGGACAAGCTCCTCACGTTGGAAGGGCTGAAATATTTATACTATCTTAACGAAGAGGTAAAAAAATGAAAAAAGTCGGAGTTGCAATTTTAGGGCTCGGCGTCGTCGGCGGCGGCACCTATAAAATTCTTACCGAGCATAGAGAAGAGTACAAAAAGACCCACAACATCGATTTAGTAGTGGAAAACGTCCTTGAATTGAGAAAGGAACGTGCACTTGCTTTGGGCGTTGAAGAAAACAAGATTGCCGACAATATGGCAGTTATCTGCTCTAACCCCGAAGTGGATATAGTCATAGAGGTTATGGGCGGCGTTGAACCTGCAAGGAGTTTTGTACTCGACGCGTTGAACGCAGGCAAATCGGTGGTAACTTCCAACAAGGAGATGTATTGCAAATGTTCTCATGAGTTGGAGAAAGCCGCTAAAAAGAACCATTGCGGGCTCTTCTACGAGGCGACCTGCGGTGGAGGTATTCCCATCATTCGTGCCCTTTTAGACAATTTGCAGGGCAACGTCATCACCTCGATGATGGGCATAATCAACGGTACTACCAACTACATCTTAACCAAGATGTCTCAGGACGGGTCAAGCTATCAGGACGTCTTAAAGGAGGCTCAGGCGCTCGGCTATGCGGAGGCTAACCCTACCAACGACGTAGAGGGATACGATGCGGCGTACAAGCTCTCTATCCTATCAAGCCTTGCATTCCACACGAAGATACCCTATACCAAAATTTACAGGGAGGGTATAGCCAACGTAAGCGTTAAGGATATTAACTTCGGTAAACAGCTCGGCTACGTTATGAAACTTCTTGCAATAGGTAAAAACGAGGGCAACGGAATAGAGGTGAGGGTTCATCCTTCGTTCATTAAGGCAAACCACCCGCTTGCGTCAGTAAACGACAGCTATAACGCCGTCTATATCACGGGCGACAGCGTAGAGGACGTTATGCTCTACGGCAGGGGCGCAGGCGCACTTCCTACGGGCAGTGCAATCGTCGGCGACGTTATTTACTGCGCAACTCACGTTAATTATCCCTATTCAACTTTCAACAATACCGAAAATGCGTCGCCTTCGACTAAGTTTATCGAAAACTTCTCAAGCGCATACTATGTGCGAATTGCCGCTTGCGACAAGACGGGCGTGCTTGCAAAGGTGACGTCTATTTTCTCCCGCAACGGCATAAGCGTTTCACAGATGGTACAGGAGGACGAGAGTTACGAAGAGGACGGCTCTCTGCCTATAATCTTTATCACGCACAAGACCAAGGAACACAATATCAATAAGGCTGTAGAAGAAATCAACGCCAATGCAGATATTGCAAGGGTTGCCGCAGTTGTTAGGGTTGTAAGCTAATTTGCGCATTTTATTGGGCTTTTTGCTCTATTTGTTAATAAATATCATTCAAACGTTTGACATATGTAATAAAAATGTACTATAATATTATTACAAATTTAACGTTTGATAAGGAGAATATTTAATGAATAAGACCGAATTAGTAAAAGTCGTTGCTGAAAAGGCAGACTTAACTCAGGCTGTTGCCGCAGACGCTGTAAACGCAGTGGTAGACGCAATAGTAGAATCCCTCGTTGAAGGCAACGAAGTTGCAATCTTAGGCTTTGGTAGCTTTAAGGTAGCAGATAGACCTGCAAGGACGGCTCGCAATCCTCAGACGGGTGAAATGGTAGAAGTACCTGCGTCCAAGGCAGTTTCTTTCAAGGTCAGCAAGGCTTTAAAAGAAAAGTTAAACTAATTAAAATTAAAATCAAGACCGACTTTGCGCTCAATGCGTGGGGTCGGTTTTTGTATGCGGCGATTGACAACGGTGAAAACAAGTAGTAAAATTAAATAAAAAAACGAGGTAAAATTAAATGCCCTTTATAGACGTAAAACTTTCTAAGAAAATCACGAACGAAGAGAAGGACAAGCTCAAGAACGAGCTAGGTAAAGCGATTAAGATTATGCACAAGCCCGAGAGCTATTTAATGGTGGGTGTGTGCGATAATTACGATTTGTATTTTGCAGGGAACAAGCTTGAAAACGGTGCGTTTGTGTCCGTCAGTGTGTTCGGCGGCGTCGACCCTTCCTGTGCCGAAAGCATGACCAAAGCAATCTGCGATATCTTAAACGAGCAGTTTAGCATTGTCGGCAGCGACGTATACGTTACTTATTCGGACGTCCAAAACTGGGGCTGGAACGGCGGTAATTTTTAATTTGAATTGAGTAAAACTCAAACCGTAAAATAGCTTCGTTGCGGCTCCTTTTTTCGCAAAATCTTTTTGCAAATCTTTTGCGGAAACCTTAACCCTTTAGCGCATATGGCGGCGGGGCGATAGAGCATAGTTTAAATTCATTGCACAAACCAAAAGCCGCCGCAGGGCATTAGCGACTACCTTATGGTCCCGAACCTCGTCGCCGCAAACGCCGCCTAAAGCAATTTGTCTAAAGCCAAGTTGCAAATTCGCTTTGTTGCGGTTCCTTTTTTCCGCAAAATCTTTTTGCAAATCTTTTGCGGAAGCCTTAAACCTTTAGTGCGTATGGCGGCGGGACGATGGAGCCGTAGTACAAATTCATTGCACAAACAAACAGCCGCCGCAGGGCATAGTTGCCCTGCGGCGGCTGTTTGGTCGAGGCGACGGGACTTGAACCCACGACCTTATGGTCCCGAACCATACGCGCTACCAACTGCGCTACGCCTCGGTAATATACACATATTATATTCATATTTGATTTTTCAGTCAAATAAAATGGTTGCGCTTGAAAAAAATTATCTTTGCTTATATCTTATTTTCTTTACGGTGTTAAAGTTTAGTGCTATAATATTTAGTGTATAAATATTAAGGAAGTGATTTTCGATGGACAACGAACAAAAATACGAATTGTCGCAAAAACAAAAAATGCTTGGCGCAGCTCTTTTTGCAAGGCAGGTAAGCAGGGCGGCGATGCTCTCCATAATAATGGTTTTGGAAGACGACGAGCAGATTGACGATATGACTTGGTATATGAGTCAAAATCCTAATGCGGACGAAAATCAACTTGTTGCAGTTGCATACCAAATCGTAAAAGACGCTCATCAGGGGTAAGAAATGGAAAAATCAAGATTAGATAAATACGCAAAGTTAATAGTAACTTGCGGTTTGAACATACAAAAGGGTCAGGACGTCATCATTCAATGCGGACTTGACCAACCCGAATTCGTGGCAACCGTGGTAGAGGAGTGCTATAAAAAGGGGGCGGCAAGGGTAACCGTTAAATGGAGCTATATGCCTGTAAGCAAAATCAACGCCATTTATAGGTCGCTTGAAACTATGTCAGAGGTTACCGCCGTAGAAGAGGCTGAGTGGAAGACGAGGGCGGAAAAGCTCTCATGCCTTTTATGGTTGGATTCCGACGACCCCGACGGCTTGAACGGCACGGACAACGAAAAGCTTTCTAAGGCAAATATGGCGAGATTTCCCATTATTAAGCCCTATCGTGACGCTATGGAAAACAAATATCAATGGTGTATTGCCGCCGTACCCGGCAAGGAGTGGGCGCAAAAGGTCTTCCCCGCCCTGCCCGCAGACGAGGCAGTTGAAAAGCTTTGGGGCGCAATATTAGACTGCGCAAGGGTGGATGACGACCCCGTCGCCGCTTGGGATAAGCACAATAAAAGGCTTGCCGAAAGGTGCGAATTTTTAAATAAATATCGTTTCGACAGCCTTGAGTATAAATCCTCTAACGGAACGGATTTTAAAGTCGGTTTAAATCCCAAGGGGCTCTTCTGTGGCGGTGGCGAAACGACTTTGGGCTCGAACGTTTATTTCAACCCCAACCTTCCCTCCGAAGAGGTGTTCACCTCCCCTATGAGAGGGCGTGCCGACGGCATCGTCTATTCGACCAAACCTCTTTCGTATCAGGGCAAGCTCATCGAAAATTTCTGGGTTGAGTTTAAAGACGGTAAGGCTGTTAAAGTGGGTGCGGAGAAAAACTGTGACCTTCTTGAAAAAATGATTGCTATGGACGAGGGCGCATCGTATCTTGGCGAGGTTGCGTTGATTGCATACGACAGCCCCATAAATAACACGGGAATTTTATTCTATAACACGCTTTTCGACGAAAACGCAAGCTGTCACTTGGCGCTCGGCAGGGGCTTTTCCAACTGCTTGGAGGACTACGAAAAATACACCAACGAAGAGTGTGAAAAGATGGGCATAAACAGCTCTATGATTCACGTTGACTTTATGATAGGCAGTAAAGATATGTCAATCGTCGGCGTAACCAAAGAGGGCGAAAGAGTTCAAATTTTCAAGGACGGCAATTGGGCTTTTTAAACTTAATTAAGCAACATAATTAAAACACAAAACGGCTATCCGAATTTTGGGTAGCCGTTTTTAAAATCTATTTAAAACCGCTTAAAGGTATAGCCTTTATCTTTATAATAACGGATAATGTCCTTCAATGCGTTCGCCACAGCCAACTTGTCGGTAGTGTCGTGCGAAAGCATAATTATTCTCTGCGGATACGCAGGCGTTTGAGTGGCGGCTTTAAACAAATCTGCGGGTGTGGGGTTGTAAAGCTCTGCGTCTCGGGTGGATGCGTTCCAGTCGATATAGGTAAGCCCGTGCGCTCTAACGTGCGCTATGAACTCTGCGCCGACGGTAAAACTGCCTCCAGGAAATCTGTAAAATTTAGACCGTTCGCCCGTAACCTCTTTAATCAAGTCGTTACAGGCGTCGATATCCTTAATCAACGCTTGCGGGGAGGAGTAAATGTCCTTATAGACGTGCGTAAAGGAGTGGACGGCAACGCAATGTCCTTCGTCGAACTCACGCTTAACTAAATACTTCCTCGTTTGAGCGTGCTGTCCTACGATAAAAAAAGTTGCCTTAATGTCTTCCTCTTTGAGTACGTCTAAAATTTTAGGCGTAACCCTGTCGCTCGGACCGTCGTCAAAGGTTAAATATATGCACTTTTGTTCGCCTTCAGCAAAGGAAAAACAGTCTACGCAGTTAAAGCATACGGTGTATATCTGCGCTGCGGCAAAAGCAATTATAAGCAGCATAGCGTAAATCAGCTTATGTTTTCTGTTCATACAGATATTTTGTGCAGAAACGGAATATTTAGGCGGCGACCCCAAAATTTTTCAGTATAAAAAAGACTGCGGTTTAAAGCCGCAGTCTTAATCATATAAATTTGAATTATACTCGTTGCGCTTTCGCTTCGTTAGCTTCAGCTTTAAGCTTTTTACCCGTATGTATATGTTTTATCAAAGCAAAGGGATAAATAACCAATGAGAATATCGGAAGAATAATAAGTACGCCCAAAAGGAACCATATAATTGAAAGGAAAATACTTAAGAAAGAGAAGAGCAGTTTAACGAAAATTAAGAACAGAATACCTTCAATATCTAAAGTAAATATTACGCCGGGCATTTTAAAGCTCTTTAAAAAGAAAAAGAATAAATCTTGCACGACTCCGTCCCAGAACATCTGTCCGATAAATGTAAAATAACACAAGCCGTAGACGATAGATATAATTACCGCTTCGGTGGTGGGAAGGGGGTCGTTACCGATTAAAAGACCGACGAGCATTATTGCCAATACGACGACGCCCGCAACAGGTCCGAAAATAAACGAGCGCATAGTCTCTTTCTTATGGTCTGCAAGGTTGTTGTTGGCGGTAGAGATTTGATTTTCTATTCTATTCTTTTTAGCACAGTCGTTACAATATATATGTTGCCAACCCCGTCCGCTTTCAACGACGTATTCACCGGGACCTACGGGCTTTTTACATCTTTCGCAATAACCGTTAAAAATACGGGTGTTTTCCTGTGTGGTAATAGGTGCGGCTGCTGCCTGTGCGGTTGCGGTTTCGGCGTGAGCTTCTTCGTCAACGAGCTCTGAAACGGAAACACCGAAAATTACGCTTAGTTTTTTTAACGTGTCTATGTCGGGTTCGGAAAGTCCGTTTTCCCATTTGGATACGGCTTGAGCCGAAACGTTTAGCTTATCGCCAAGCTCTTTCTGTGTTAAACCGCTGCTATTTCTTAGTTTTGCAATTCTTTCTCCGATAGACGTTGTTTCCATAATTTTCTCCTTGTTTGTTTTGATTTGCGAAACCAAATCTAATTTACGCTTTTATTATAGCAAAAAAACTTTTGGTTGTATTGTAATTTCGCTCAACTAAAAGTTGAATTTCTATAATAGCGGTTGAATTTGCAAAAAAATAATAACGTTTTGGGGGACCCCAAAAAATAACATCAGGTGAGTACAGCCCGAATAAAAACAATAACACAACAAAAACCGCCGTCTGCA
>JBJFAF010000083.1:0-2776 GCA_051887755.1 Candidatus Coproplasma sp. | reverse complement strand
TTTGTGGAGCTACTGACCAGATTCGAACTGGTGACCTGCTGATTACGAATCAGCTGCTCTACCGGCTGAGCCACAGTAGCGATATTAAATATAGCTTAATCATATTATATCAAAAAACAAATAAAATCAAGCGTTTTTAACCTCGTCTTCAATTTTTTTAAATTATTTAATTTTACGATAATCTCAATCCATTATTAAAAACAGTCAAAAGATTTATCCGTAAATTAACCGTGACGAGTTAACCTCGTGTTTATTAACAGATTTTAGTATAAAAGTATTTTTAAACTGCGCTTAAAGTAAAATATACCGTGTTAAAATACTTAAATAAAGGTAAATTCTGTGCTTTTGTATTGTCCTTTGCTGCTATTGCAACGGTGTTGTGCGTAGCTTGCGTATCGCTTTTCGGCGGTAATACGTTAAACTTTAACGCAACCTTTTACTACGTCTGTTACGACAGCCCTCCCGATGATTCTTCTATCGTTTCCGTATCCAACCTCGTGCACAGTTACGGCGGTGCGGGCTATATTGCAAAAAGTTGCGGTAAGAGCTACGTCGTCGTTTCGTGCTATTATACCGACGAGGACGCAACGACCGTTTGTTCTCAACTCAATAAAAGGGGCTTAAGCTGTAGCATCGTCAAAGCCGAAACTCCTCAAAGAAATGTGTACGGCTCGGCAAAGCAAAGCGCAACCAAATACGAGGGCAACTTAAAGACGCTGTATTCGATTTCGCAGACCTGTTACAACCTTGCAAACTCGGTCGATAAGTGCGAGGTGGGTCAAACGGGGGCAAAGTCCGTGCTTGCTGAAATCAAATCGACTTTAAAGGGCCTTGCGGGCAATAACGGGGAGAATTGCTTTTCTCAAGAATTTGAGTATCTTATAGCCGAGTGCGAAGATATTTCATACGGATACGTCTTTTCCTACGATATACGGCGCCTTCAAATTGCGGTATGCGATAGCATAGTAAACGCAAATATTTATTGACTAAAACTTAGCCGTGTGCTAAAATGAAGAAAAGCGGAGGAAGAAAAATGAGTTTAGCGGATAAAATTTTCGTCGATAATATGAACGACATTATAGCAAACGGCGTATGGGATACTAACCTCAATGTGCGCCCTAAGTGGAGCGACGGCACGCCTGCGCATACGGTTAAAAAATTCGGTATCGTAAACAGGTACGATTTAAGCAAGGAATTCCCTATACTTACGATTCGCAAAACTTATTTTAAGTCCGCCGTAGACGAACTTTTGTGGATATGGCAGAAAAAGAGCAACAACGTTAAGGACTTGCACTCCAAAATATGGAATCAGTGGGCGGACGAGAACGGCAGTATAGGCAAGGCGTACGGCTATCAGTTGGGCGTTAAAAATATATATAAAGAGGGCGAATTCGACCAGGTTGACAGGGTGCTGTACGATTTAAAGCATAACCCTGCAAGCCGCAGAATTTTAACTAATATATACAATTTTGCCGACCTGCACGAGATGAATTTATATCCTTGTGCGTACTCTATGACTTTCAACGTATCCAACGGCGTTTTGAACGGAATACTCAATCAACGCTCTAACGATATGCTCACGGCAAACAATTGGAACGTAGTGCAGTACGCAGTGCTTATGATTATGTTTGCGCAGGTTTCCAACCTCAAGGTCGGCGAGCTCGTGCACGTTATCGCCGACGCACATATCTACGAAAGGCATGTGCCTATGGTCAAGGAGATTATTACTCACGAGCAATATGCCGCACCTAAGTTAGAAGTCGACCCTGATATTAAAAATTTCTACGATTTCACCGTAGACAGCTTTAAGCTCGTAGACTACAAGTGCGACAACACCAAGTACGACATACCCGTAGCGGAATAAGGAAAGATAATTATGAAAGCAATTTTACACGCAGATAAAGAGTGGGGAATAGGCAAGAAAAACGGCTTAATGTTCTCCATTCCCGCAGATATGAAATTTTTCAGGGAGACGACTACGGGCAACGTAGTGGTTATGGGCAGTAACACCCTTAAATCTTTTCCCGGCGGCAATCCTTTAAAAAACCGCACGAATATCGTGCTTTACCCCGGCGGCGAGGAGAGAGACGACTGCCTTATCGTGCAGAGCCTTGAAGAGCTCTTCACCCAAATCAAAAAGTACGATGAGGACAAAGTTTTCGTAATCGGCGGGGCAATGATGTATAAAACGCTCCTTCCCTATTGCTCGGAGGTGTTGGTTACTAAGGTAGACGCAGTCGGCGGCGCAGACGCTTATTTTGAGAATTTAGATATTAATCCTTCGTTTAAGCTCGTATACGAGTCCGAGCCCGTAGAGACTAACGGCTATACCGTACGCTTTACTACCTATAAAAGCCTTGCGGTCAAAGCTCTGTAAAAATGAAAAAAACTCAAAAGATAATTCTTTTATGTATAAATACCTTATTGTGCGCACTCATAGCCGTGTGCACAAGTTTTTTTATGCAAGGGTGGAGCTTGACCGTCAAAATCGTATGCTATTGCGTGGCGGGCGTGGGGGCGCTCTTTGAACTCGTAACTTTTCTAATTAAAAAGGACGCCCTTTTCAAAAGCGGTTTTATTCTCGTCGTTTTGGTCGCCATAGTAGTTGCGTTCGTATCTATCGTTACGGAGGTCTGCTCTCTCGGCGATTATCCCACCGATGCGGAAAAGACGGAGAGATTAATCGAAATTATCAAGAGTTTCGGTGTCTGGGGCTATCTCGTATATTTTTTTATTCAGGTTTTACAGGTGGTGGTCTTGCCCTTGCCCGCCGCCG
>JBJFAF010000082.1:0-14519 GCA_051887755.1 Candidatus Coproplasma sp. | reverse complement strand
CTGAGACCGACAGCCTTGCCCTTGCAAAGACCTGCTCGGTCGTCATAGGTATGATACCTTCGGGAATGATGCTGTTAACCTCAGTTGCACTTGCCGTCGGCGTAATAAGGCTTTCAAAAAACAATACGCTCGTTCGAGATTTGTATTCGCTTGAAATGCTCGCAAGGGTCAACGTACTCTGCTTAGATAAGACGGGTACGATAACCGACGGGCGAATGAAAGTCAATGATGCGGTGATTTTAAATACCGTAGGAGAGCTTTCGTTGAACGAAATTATGGGCAATATGCTGTCTGCTTTGGACGACAACAACCAAACCTCTATCGCCCTTTCAAATCATTTCGGACATAACGAATCTCTCACCCCTATCACGAAAATCCCATTCTCGTCGAAGAGAAAACTTTCGGCGGTATCGTTCGAGGACGTCGGCACATTCGTTATGGGCGCACCCGAATTCGTACTCCGCCCTATGCCTCCTAAGGTGGAGAGGATAGTCAAGCAATACGCTCAGCTCGGGCTAAGAGTTATCGTACTCGCCCACTCCTCCACCAACATTATGAACGATAAATTGCCCGCAATACTTAAACCGCTTGCGATTATTTCTATTGCAGACAACATTCGAGACGACGCCGTAGAGACCATTAAATGGTTCAAGGACAACGACGTGCAGGTTAAGGTTATTTCAGGCGATAACCCCATAACCGTATCTGAAGTTGCAAAGAGAGCTGGTATTGAAAATGCGGATAAGTTCATCTCCTTAGAGGGTTTAAACGAAAAAGAAGTTGCCAACATTGCGAATAAATACACCGTATTCGGAAGGGTTACGCCCGAGCAGAAGGCTATACTCGTGCGCTCTATAAAGAGCGAAGGAAATACCGTTGCAATGACGGGCGACGGCGTAAACGATATACTTGCGCTTAAAGAGGCTGATTGTGCAATCTCAGTTGCCTCGGGCAGTGAGGCGGCAAGAAACGTCAGCCACTTAGTGCTTATGGACAACAACTTCGGCAATATGCCCAAGGTCGTTGCCGAAGGGCGAAGAGTTATTAACAATATTAAAAACTCTGCATCGCTCTACCTTATGAAGACCTTATTTACGGCAATACTTGCGTTGATTTGCATAATTTTTGCTACGCAGATGGGCGGCTATCCCTTCGTACCTAGCAATATGCTCTTGTTGGAGGTCTGCATTATCGGCGTGCCCTCCTTCTTCCTCTCGCTTCAACCCAACAACGAACGAGTGCAAGGAAAATTTATTTCTCACGTTATGTCGCGAAGCGTCCCCGGTGCGGCTATAATGGTTATTTGCGTTATGGTAATGCACCTCGTGTGCAACTACGCAGGCGGCGACTTTAAACAGTTTGAAACGGCAATGTGCACGATAGCGCTTACGTTTGCAGGTCTTGTAATGCTGTTCAGGGTATGTCAACCTGTAAATCCCTTCAGGCTAGTACTGTTTACACTTATGGTAGCCCTATGCGTTCTTGCGTTCACACTCGGCAATATTAGCTTCTTAGGTAAGAGCTTTGCCGAAACATTAGTTTCCGGCTGGGATAGCCTTGAATGGGACTATTCAAAACTATTGATAATCGCCTGCACAATAGAGGCGGCGTTCCCGATTTCGTCGTGGCTAATAAAGATAATGCAGATTATTCTGCCATCGTCTACGGAAAATCCTACGCCTAAAAGCGCCGAAAAGAGCAAGGCTAAGTAAGATTAAAAGACAATGTATAGAGAACGTTGCAGCCCCCTAAGCTTGAAAGCTTCGGGGGTTGCCGTCTATCATATCGCTTATTCCTGCCGCAATATACAGCCCGTAAAACCACGCTAAATAATTCGGCACGAATATAAATTACGCTTCACACTATTCTTACGAAAGTAATTAATTTGTTATTGTCTTATATTTTTGAATTGTCTATAAATTATTAATCCCTGTCGGCATTAGATTACGAACAGGGATTATTTTAACGTTTAAAATGATGGTTGATTAATTATTCTTCGCCGTCGTTCGTTTCCGTATCGTCAGGGACGTCAGCCGCAGTCTCTTCGGGCGCTTCGGTTTCAGCGTCGTTATCACGCTCGGTCAAGGCAACCGTTGCAACTGCACCGTCTTTAAGGCGCATCAATCTTACGCCCCTTGAACTTCTGCCTATGCGGGAAATGCTGTCACAGTGCATTCTTATAATCGTTCCGCCGTCGGAGATAATCATTATATCGTCCGCCTCTGCGTCAACCTGCTTTACGGACACCAAACTGCCCGTTACTTCGTTGAACGTACCTATTTTAATACCCTTGCCTGCACGCCCCTGCGCACGGAAATTTTCGCTTGCACAGCGTTTGCCGTAGCCGTTCGTGCTTACGGTAAGGACGTCTTTATCCCTGTCCATAACGAGCATATCTACGAGCTTATCCGTTTCGGCAAGTTTCATAGCCTTAACGCCTGCGGTATCTCTGCCCATCGCCCTGACGTTTTCCTGCGCAAACGTTATGCACTTGCCGTTAGAGCTTGCAACCATTATTTCGTCGCCTTCGGAGCAGTACTGAACAGATATGAGCTTGTCGCCTTCATTGAGCTTGATTGCAATCTTACCGTTGCGGTTAATGCTTTCAAACTGAGAAATCTCCGTCTTTTTAATCATACCGTTCATCGTCGCAAAGCAAATGAAATGCTTTTCCTTATTAAAAGGTATAACCGCCTCTACCTTTTCCTCCTGGTCAATCTGAATGATGTTTACGATTGCCCTGCCCCTTGACGCTCTCGCCGCCTCGGGTATACGGTATGCCTTAACGGAATATACCCTGCCGAGGTTGGTAAAGAGCAAAATATCGTCGTGGGTTGAGCAGACGAACATATTCTCGACGAAATCTTCGTCCTTAGGCTTATGAGCAGTTATGCCCATACCTCCACGGTTTTGAGCCCTGTATTCAGTTACGGGAAGTCTCTTAACATAACCACTATGGGTTATAGAAATTACGACTTCTTCAACGGGAATTAAATCTTCGTCGTCGATATCGCCGTAGTCGAGCGTAATTTCCGTCTTTCTCTCGGTGGGATATTTGCGCTTGATTTCAAGCAAGTCGGTCTTGATTACTTCAAGCACTCTGCTTTCGTTGGCGAGAATATCCTTAAAGTTTGCAATCGAGTTTTCAAGCTCGTTCAATTCGTTAGTGATTTTATCGACCTCAAGGTGAGAAATTCTATAGAGCCTTAACTCAGCAACGGCAGTCGCCTGTTTCTCATCTAAGGCAAAGTTCGCTGTAAGCTTAGCCACGCAGTCGCTCTTATCAACGGCGTTGCGGCAGACTTCCACCACCTCGTCAATCGACGCCTGAGCGATTACCAAGCCCTTTAAGATGTGGGCTCTTTCCTCGCACTTAGCCAAGTCGTACTTGGTTCTGCGGCGAATTACGTCCTTTTGATGCTCGAGATAGTAATAGATAAAATCTTTAAGAGTGCAGATTTTAGGTGCGCCATCTACGAGCGCAAGCATAATAATGCCATCCGAAATCTGCAAGTTTGTGTGCTTGTATAAAAGATTTAATACGACCTGTGCGTTTGCGTCCTTTTTAATTTCAATAACGATACGCATACCGTCACGGTCGGATTCTTCTCTAATATCTGAAATACCCTCGATTTTCTTATCCTTGACGAGGTCTGCCATCGTCTCTATGAGCTTTGCCTTGTTGACCTGATAGGGAATTTCGGTTACGATTATCCTTTGACGGGTGGTGCTGCCGCTTTGATAATCTTCTATTTCGCAACGGGAACGGATAATTATATTACCTCTGCCCGTCTGATAAGCCTTTCTTATACCGCTCCTGCCCATTATGAGCGCACCCGTAGGGAAGTCGGGAGCGGGAATGTACTGCATAAGCTCGTCCACGGTTATTTCGGGGTTGTCTATCATTGCGCAGACGCCGTCTATAACCTCTCCTAAGTTATGGGGCGGAATGTTGGTTGCCATACCGACGGCTATACCGTCCGAACCGTTGACCAACATATTGGGGAAACGGCAGGGCAAAACCGTAGGTTGCATACCCGTGTCGTCGAACGTGGGGTAGAAGTCTACAGTCTCCTTATCCAAATCCCTGAGCATTTCGGACGCAATTTTAGATAGCCTTGCCTCCGTATACCTCATTGCCGCCGCAGGGTCGCCGTCAACCGAACCGAAGTTGCCGTGACCTTCAACCAACGGCATATTAATCGTAAAGTCCTGAGCAAGACGAACCAACGCATCGTAAACCGAGCTATCGCCGTGAGGGTGATATTTACCGAGGCAATCACCGACGATACGCGCACACTTTCTAAACGCCTTATCGTTGTACAACCCCAAATCGTGCATCGAGTACATTATTCTGCGGTGTACGGGCTTAAGTCCGTCCCTAATGTCGGGTATTGCACGAGAAACGTTTACAGCCATAGCGTAGGCAATGAACGATTTTTTAAGCTCCTCATCTACTTCAACCTCTAACATCTTTGTCATAGCAAGGGTTTTTGTAAATTCTTCCGTCAGCTCGGGGCTGGTTATTCTTTTAGCCATTTCCGTACTCCTTTATATTTTTACTTAAATTAAAAAGGGTTGCCATTATACGTCAAGCTCCTCTACGAGCTTTGCGTTCTCCTCAATAAATTGTCTGCGGAGCTCGGGCTGTTCACCCATCAAGAGGGCGAACATCTTATCCGCCTCTACTGCGTCCTCTACCTTAACCCTGACTAAAGTACGCTTTGAAGGGTCCATAGTCGTTTCCCAAAGCTGTTCCTTGTTCATTTCGCCAAGACCTTTATATCTCTGAAGTTCGAACTTGCCGTCGGGGTGTTCCGCCCTAAACTGTTCAAGAGCTTGGTCGTCGAATAGATAAGTATCCTCTATTCCCTTACCCGAAACCTTGTATAAAGGGGGCAACGCCGAATAGACGTGTCCGTTTTCAACTAAAGGTCTCATATAGCGGAAGAAGAAGGTTAAAAGTAATATTCTTATATGCGAGCCGTCTACGTCGGCATCGGTCATAATAATAATTCTGTCGTAACGGAGCTTGCTCTCGTCAAAATTTTCCTGTATGCCGCAACCGAACGCCGTTATCATCGACTTAATTTCTTCGTTCTCAAGCACACGATTGATACGCACCTTTTCGACGTTTAAAATCTTACCACGGAGGGGAAGAATTGCCTGAAAACGCCTATCCCGTCCCTGCTTTGCCGTGCCGCCTGCCGAGTCGCCCTCGACGATATAAATTTCGCACAGCTCGGGGCGTTTGTCAGAACAGTCGGCAAGCTTTCCGGGGAGTTTGGTAGATTCCAAAACGCCTTTACGCCTCGTCTCTTCCCTTGCAAGCCTTGCGGCGTCCCTCGCCCTCTGCGCAGTGATACAGCGCAATATAAGCTCCCTCGCCTCGCCGGGGTGTTCTTCCAAATAAGTGCCGAATTTATCGGTTACAGCCTTTTGAACAAAGCCTCTAACATAAGTCGAGCAGAGCTTGCTCTTGGTCTGGCTCTCGTACTGGGCGTCTGCAATCTTTACGGAAACGACAGCGGTTATACCTTCCCTTACGTCCTCACCCGAGAGTTTTTCGGAATCTTTAAGCACGTTAAGCCTGTGACCCGCATCATTTATAACCTTAGTTAAAGCGGCTTTAAAACCGTCTAAATGAGTGCCGCCGTCGGGCTGACGGATATTGTTGGAGAAGGGGAAAATCTGCTCCACATAGCTGTCGTTATACTGAATGGCAACCTCTAAAAACTTATCGTCGCCCTCGCTCGCCTCGAAGTATACGGGGGTTGCGAACAGCACGTTTTTACCCTCATTGATGTCCTGAATAAAGTGAACGACGCCACCCTCGTAACAGAAGGTATCCGTCCTTACGTTCTCGCCCCTGTAATCGGTTAAGGTGAGCATAAGCCCCTTATTGAGGTAGGAAAGCTCCCTTAAAAGCGTTTTAAGCGTATCATAATTAAAATCTACCGTCTCGAACATAGTAGGGTCGGGATGAAAACAGATGGACGTACCCGTCTCCTCCGTGTCCTCAATAATCTTCAAAGGTTCTTCAGGCACGCCGCAGTGATAGACCTGACGGAACTTATGCCCCCTCTGGCACACCTCTGCAATCAGCGTATCGGAGAGTGCGTTTACGCACGAAACGCCGACGCCGTGCAAGCCCGACGAAATTTTATAGCCGCCCGCCTTATTGCCGCCGCCGAACTTTCCGCCTGCGTTGAGGTTGGTGAGTGCGAGCTCTACGCCCGAAATACCCTCTTCCTCGTTAATACCCGTAGGGATACCTCTGCCGTTGTCCTTTACGGTACAAAAACCTTCTTTGGAGACGATTACGTCAATCCTGTCGCAATAGCCTGCAAGCGCCTCGTCTATAGAGTTGTCGATTACTTCGCGCACGAGCGTATGCAGACCCTTTTCGTCCGTAGGTCCGATATACATACCGGGGTGTTCCCTTACGGGCTCTAACCCCTTTAACGCCTTTAAGCTGTTCGCATCGTAATCTGAGTGTACTTTTTCGGGCATAATTTCACCTCGTCTATTATCTTTATATAATTATACCATATTATTAGAAATAAGGCAATTATTTGAAGGAAATTTAACGCAAAAAATAGGCATAAAATAGCCCGTTTAAGGCAAAATATTTTTATGAGAAATTGTGGAAAAAGTATTGATTTTTTCGAAAATTGCGACGGTGAAATTTTTGAGTGCGAAGGGTGCGGAAATCACGTTTGCAGGGACTGTTTCAATAAGTATGATGGCGTGTGCCCTAACTGCTTTTCAAGGCTTTTGAGAATAAGCTAAACAAAATAAAAACGGATAATAAAATAAGGCTTACGGTTTTGCCGCAAGCCTAAAAATCGTTATATTAATTTATTCTATTTTTTACCATCTTTATATCCTGAAGGGAGATATTGAATAAGCTCTTGATAGCGCATAAAGTATTTATACGCCTCGCTGTCGTCGTTCTTAGCGAGATAATATTCGTAGCGAAGCTGAGTCATAATTATAAAGTTTAAATCATCTTCAGGCAACTGCGGCACGTCCAAAAACAAACTCTCGTCGATATCCTTTAAAAACACGCCGCTACGCAAGTTACCCTGTATCTTCAAGATATTTAATAAAACCTGTGCGGTAGGTTCGTTTTTGATGACCTCCAACGCAACCAAACCGTCCGTTTTGCCCTCGCCGTATTCAAGAGGCGCACCATTTATTATAAGCGAATATAGTGCGTACGGTGCGGCAAAACCCACGATTGCAGGAACGGACGGCACAGCAAAGGCGATTATGCCGACTACAACGAGCAAAAAATCGAAAATAAGCCCCGCAAGTACGGTTACAAGAAAACGGGCTTTTATACCCTTTACGCCCTTAGGACACATCTCGATTGAAGAGCTTTTAAAGAGCCTTATTTTTGGCGTTTTTACGCCCATCTGACAGATTGCGCCAACTAAGAAGTGCGCCCCCTCGTGAATAATGTCCTCAACGAGCGCACCGAGCATTAACGACACGATATAGACGGGTATTATCGTGTACAGCTCCGCCTCGATATTCGTCTGCGTGCAAAAGACGTATCCGCCCGCCGCCGCAAACAATATTGAAAGAATTGCGGCAATTGCGGTAATTAATTTATTTTTCATTACGCCCCCCTTTAAAGCGATTAACGCTTTAAAATTTTTTCGGCTAAGTATCCCTCTAAATTATCGCTTTCGGAAACGGTTATATTTTCAACGCCGAACTTGTCCATAACCGACGCAAGCAATTCCGCACCGCCGCCTATTAAATCTGCGGAGTTTTGGCAGATTGTAGTGCGCTTAATTTCATCAACAGGCAAGGTCGTCAGTCGTTTTGCAAAGCCGTGAATTTCAGCCACCGAAAGATTAGTACCGTTTATAATCTGCGGCTGATATACCGTTAAACCGTGCTTGACCGCACCTAAGCGTGAAGCCGTACCGCCAACCGCATAAAACTTTACGGAAGGAAATTTCTCTTCCCCGTACTCTTCAATCTTGCCCGAAACAAACTCTTTAATCTTATCAAGGTTGCGCCCAGCAGCGTCGAGTATGCGGACCGTTCCTATATTTGCGCTGTGAGAATAGACGACGTTGCCACCCATGCGCACGGTTACTTCCGTACTTGCGCCGCCGACGTCGATTATACCGCCGTCTTTGCCGCCTAATGCACCCGAAAGTCCAACGGCTGCCTCTTGCTCTCCGCTCAATACGTCAACTACTATGCCGCAACTATTGAATACTGCGCTCACGAAATCACCGCCGTTTTCAGATGAGCGGACTGCGGCGGTTGCATAGGCGTAGACCTCTTGTGCGCCGTCCTCTTCCGCCTGCATTTTAAAGTCGGCAACGGCGCAAACCGTCCTTTCAATCGCCTCGGCTTTAAGCTTGGTCGAAAACGAAAGCCCGTCGCCTAAGCGGGTCGTATGCAATTTTTTATATAAAGTTTTTCCGTCCGCCCATAACATAAGGCGGACGGAATTAGAACCGATATCTATTACACCTAATTTCATTTGATTACTACGCCGTCAGGAAGTACGTTCAAAGGGTCTTCATCTCCGTAAACGTTGATGTATTCCAAAAGCCATTTTTTAAACTTTTCGTCCACTTCGAGCTGTTCTTCAACGGATTCTGCTTTTTCTTTTTCAATTTGCAAAGAAGCGTAAGTTTCCTGTAGCTCCTGCTTGCGACGGCTGAGCACAGATATTTGAACTATTTGAGCTATGATAATTGCAACCAAAATAAAGACGAGCAAGACCATATTAACGGTTATTGCTACGGCTATTTTGTTGCGCTTTTCGTCCTTCATAGCTAACTTTCCTGCTCCTTATACTTTTGTTTATACTATTATACACTTTTTTAATTAAAAAATCAATACATAAATGAAAACTTTTTAAATAAATAAGCACGCCGAACGCCGCACCTATCAACATAAACAGTCTGAGAGTGTAAAAATCGAAGCAAACACACACATAGACGAATGTCGCCGCAAATACCGCAAAGTAAATTACGTCGCAGAAAAACGTGAAAATCTTGTCCTTTACGGTATACTTTTGCTTATTAACGCCACAGACAATCGTGCGGGCAATATACAATAAATCGTACAAAAATCCGCTTGCCACGCCGCAGAGTATGCAGGTGAGCAAAATGAACGCCTGCATTATTTAAAAAGCCCTTTTATGCCCGAACTCTTGTGCGAATACTTTACGCCGTCTATCGTGCCCTGCGCAGTAAACTGACCGCTCGACTTTGAAAACGCAGTAATCTTCATATCGTTTCCGCTTACGATTATCTTACCGCCTTGATACTGCAAAACTATCTGCGACGCCGAAAAAGAGTTTACAGCCTCTATCTGCGTTGCCGTAACTCTCTTCCTGTTTTCAATCGAAAGAGTATGCCCTTCTGCCTGTTCCATATTTCACCGCCTTGATTTTTTATTATCATATGCGGCGAAAATTATATATATGAATTACGATTACTCAACTTTAATGCGTAATTTCATACTCTGACCGTCGTTTTCGCTTAAGCCGAGTTTTTTGTAAAAGCCTACTTTATCGGGTCTTGAACACAATTCGATAAAGACGGAAGTGCCATTTATGGCTTTTGTCTTTACGAAATCAATAATTTGATTTATAAGCAGTTTGCCTAAGCCCATTTTTTGATATTCGCCTCTTACCACTACGTCTTTGATATAGTAGCAAAGCCCTAAATCGCCTATAAGCCTTGCCATTGCAACCACCCTTTCGCCGTCGTAGACAGACACTCGGAAGAGCGAGTTTTGCATTGCAAGCTCAGTTTGTTCTAATGTAGGCGGATTTCCCCAACCGTTCGACCAGAGTTCGATAAACTCTTCGGCGGTTAACTGATTGTGTTTAACTGTAAAATTTTGCATTAATATCATTTTCTCTTTTTAGGCAGAGGCGTAACTTCCTTTAAAACTTGAATGACCTTTTGGGTCAACTCTTCGTTTTCCACGTCCAAAATATAGTGTTCCTTTGCGCCGTCGTAGGGATAGCCGCAATCGGCGTCGCACAAAATCTCGGCAAGCTCGGCATGCTTTTTAACGAAAACCGTGTTATCGCATACCAACAATACAGGCTTGCCGTCTAAATACACCATATATTCGCCGAACATCTTTTTATAGGTCGGGCTTTCACCCTTAAGACGTTCACAGACAAATTGAACGTAGCTTACGTCAGTAGCCATAGCTTATTCCCCAACGGTTTGCGTTTCGGGCTGTACCACTTCTTCGGGGCGGTATTCGTAAAAACGCTGACAAGGTCCGTCGTCACAGGTGAGTACTGTTGAGTTAAAGCGAAAAATAAGCATAAAAGCAACCCACATATCACCAATGCAACCGCCAAAGTGCAAACCAAAAAGAATTATTATCATCAACGCCCAAATATTTGCAGGCAGAAAAATAATGAGCAAAATCATCCATATGCTATGTATGACAAGCGGGGCAAGTACTGCCAAAAGACAGGTCTTTTTATTGACGTACCCTTCTTTCAATCCGCAATACGCAACGGACAAGGTTAAGCCGAAACGCAATTTCTGCCTTGTTAAAATTTTATAGAATAGACCGTGAGTTAATTCATGGACTACCATATAGGCAATTAACGTAACACATAATGCAAACAAGCTAAGAGCTGTTTCCAAACCGAATTCTATATTTAAAGGCAGTTCAAATTTAGCAAAGCATATACCGACGATTAACGCCAAAGCAACGGCAAACGCAATTACATTCATAATTACGCCCACCGAAGTCTTTTTTGCGTTTATGCAATAGACTTCCTTATAGCCTTCGGGAAGTTCCTTATAGTAGTTTGACGTACGCTGCTTACTCATTTTTTTCTTTCAAAATGTATTTACTCTATGCCCTTTTTAAGCTTTGCGTTTGCCTTTGCACGAAGCTCGCTGTCTAAAATACGCTTTCTTATTCTTATATTTTTAGGGGTGATTTCCAAGAGCTCGTCGTCGGCGATAAATTCAAGGCACTCTTCCAAGCTCATACGCTTAGGGGTAATCAGCCTTAACGCATCGTCGGACGAAGATGAACGGGTGTTGGTAAGGTGTTTGGTCTTGCAGACGTTTACGTTGATGTCGTCCGACTTAGGACTTTCGCCTATGACCATACCTTCGTAAACGGGCGTACCTGCACCAATAAAGAGAGTGCCCCTGCCCTGTGCGTTGAAAAGTCCGTAGGTTACGGCGTCGCCCGTTTCAAACGCAACGAGCGAACCCGTGTTGCGCCTGCTTAAATCGCCCTTGTACGGTTGATATTCGTAGAATACGCTACTCATTATACCTTCGCCCTTGGTCGAAGTTAAGAATTCCGATTTATATCCGAACAAGCCCCTTGCAGGGATTAAGAATTCCAGACGGGTACGAGTGCCGATTGCGGACATATGCAAAAGCTCGCCCTTGCGGTTGCCCATACTTTGGAATACCGCACCCGTAGCGTCGTCGGGCACATCCACGATAAGTCTTTCTACGGGCTCACACTTAACGCCGTCGATTGTCTTATACATAACCTTAGGCGTTGAAACTTGAAATTCATAGCCGTCTCGGCGCATCTCTTCGATAAGAATAGAAAGGTGCATTTCGCCCCTGCCGCAAACACGGTAGGAATCTGCCGAACCCGTTTCCTCAACCCTTAAAGATACGTCTCGAAGAAGTTCTTTAAACAGCCTGTCCCTAAGATGACGGGTGGTGACGAACTTACCTTCCTTGCCCGCAAACGGCGAATCGTTTACCGAGAAGGTCATCTCGACCGTGGGTTCGGTAATCTTTACAAACTTATGGGGTTCGGGACAGGTAAGCGAACAAACCGTGTCGCCGATATTAATCTTTTCAAGTCCGCTAAAGCATACGATGTCGCCCGCCTTAGCCTCATCTACGGGAACTCTTTCAAGTCCTTCAATTTGATAGAGGTTGACGATTTTACCCTGCTGTTTATAGCCGGGGTTATTGTAGTTGGTCACCATAACGGGAGAACCTGCTTTAACCGACCCCCTTTCGATACGCCCTATACCTATTCTGCCGACGTATTCGTTATAGTCGATTGACGAGCAGAGAAGTTGCGTTTCGCCCTCGGTATCGACTTCCATAGGCTGTATGTGAGAAAGTATTGTCTCAAAAAGCGGAGTCAAATCCTTACCAGGGGTATTTAAATCTAATGTAGCCGTACCATCCCTGCCTGAACACCATACGACGGGGGAATCCAACTGCTCGTCAGATGCGTTGAGCTCTAACAAAAGCTCTAAAATCTCGTCCTGCACTTCATTTAAACGAGCGTCGGGACGGTCGATTTTATTGACTACGATAATGAGTCTATGCCCCATTTCAAGGGCTTTTTGCACTACGAAACGGGTTTGAGGCATAGGTCCTTCAGCCGCATCCACGAGCACCAAAACGCCGTTTACCATCATCATAACCCTTTCGACCTCGCCCGAAAAGTCTGCGTGACCCGGGGTGTCTACGACGTTGATTTTTACGCCGTTATAGTGCAAAGAAGTATTTTTTGCGAGAATGGTTATACCTCTTTCCCTTTCAATATCGCCCGAGTCCATAACCCTTTCTTCAACCGCCTGATTGTCTCTGAATGTGTGGCTCTGCTTTAACATTGCGTCTACGAGCGTCGTTTTGCCGTGGTCTACGTGTGCAATAATTGCAACGTTTCTTAAATCGTTTCTTAACATATATCTTCCTTTTTTGTAAAGTTTAGTATCAAATTTAAAACTTGTAAAAATTAATTATCGTAAAACTGGGGTTTAATCTCCCTGTCGAAAAGGCGTAAAATTACGTCCATACAGTCCAAAGAGCCGTCCTTATTAAAGCCGTGCGAATTAAAACAAACTTCGTATACGGCACGGGTTATGGGAAGGTCTACCCCGAGCTTTTCGCCTAAGAGCGCCATCGCCTTAGAAGTCATAACGCCCTCTGCAAGCTTTTCAAACTTCTTGCCCTTGGCGAGCATTTCGCCGTACGCCCTATTGTGGGAATAGGGCGAAAACAGCGTCGTTTCGTAATCGCCCAAATGCGCAAGCCCGTAGGCGGACATAGTATTGCCGCCCATAGCTTTTATAAGCCTTGCAACCTCGAAAGAGCCCCTTGCCATTAAAGGTCCTTTAAGGGTCGTATAGCCCGCTCCGTCCAAAAGCCCTGCGGCAATTCCTAAAACGTTCTTTGCCGCCGCACCGACCTCAGTACCGATTAAATCGTCACCGTAATAAAAGCGAATGAGGTTAGAACTAAATTTTTCCGCAAGGTATTGCTTTAAGCTTAGGTTTTCGCTGTCGATAATCATACAGTTGGGTACGCCCGCAATAAACGACTGAATGTGCCCGGGACCTACCCAAACCGCCACTTTGTCGGCTGATACGCCGCTTTCGCACATTACCTGAGAGAGGCGTTTGCCCGTTGTCTCCTCTAACCCCTTCATACAGAGAATAAAGGTCTTGTCCTGCACGGGGTACTTTACCACCTTTGCCATAAATTCACGCAGAGACTGCGAGCTTATGGATATGATTATAAAGTCGCTATTATCAAGGGCGTAACCTAAATCGGAAACGAGCTTTATCGACTTATCCAACGCAACGTACTCGTTTTTGCCCTCTTTTTTCAAAACGTCAAAGGACCGCCTTCCCTCTTCGCCGTATAATATAACATCGTTTTTTAGTACGGTTGCCTGATACCAGGCGATGAAACTGCCCCATCTGCCGCAACCTAAAACTGAAATTTTCATATATAGCCTCAGATTTGTTTTCTTTCAAGGAAGGCACGGGAGAGCGTTACCTCGTCGGTGTACTCAATCTCGCCGCCGATGGGTATGCCGTGCGCAAGCCTCGTGACCTTGACGCCGAGCGGTTTTAAAAGCTTGGCGATATACATCGCCGTTGCGTCGCCCTCTACGTCGGGGTTGGTCGCAATTATGACCTCGGACACACCTTCGCCCACCCTTGCAAGCAATTCCTTTATTCTAATATCGTTAGGACCTATTCCGTCCATAGGTGAAATTACGCCGTGCAAAACGTGATAAACGCCCTTGTATTCCCGTAGTTTTTCGAGTGCGACTACGTCTTTAGGCTCTTTCACCACGCAGATTACGGACTTTTCCCTGCGCTTACATATTTCGCAGGTATCCTCCTCAGAAAAGTTGCCGCAGACCGAGCAATAGCGTACCTTTTTTTTGCACTCCAAAATGCTCTCAGCAAAGAGCTTGGCGTCCTCTTCGGACATATCGATTATTTTATACGCATACCTCTGCGCCGTCTTTTTGCCGACCCCGGGGAGCTTTGTAAACTCGTTTATAAGCCTTCCTATGGGTTCTATAAATGCGTCCATTGATTACCTCTTATTCGGTATTGATTAGGTTATAAAAGTCCTTTAAGCGATGAGTTTACACCCAAAGGTCCCATCTTTTCGTCGTACGCTGCGTCGGCTTTTTTATAACCGTCGTTGATTGCCGCCATAATGAGGTCCTCCAACATCTCGACATCGTCCTCATCGGAGAGGTCG
>JBJFAF010000081.1:0-3435 GCA_051887755.1 Candidatus Coproplasma sp. | reverse complement strand
TCACTACCACGGGATTTTGAGTCCCGCGCGTCTGCCAATTCCACCACACCGGCAACTTACTTTTATATTATATTACGCCTTTATAAAAAAATCAAGCTATTTTCTTTTAAGGATAAAAATTTATGCAATCACTTGTACTAATTGACGGCAACAGTCTTTTAAACCGTGTATTCTATGCTACGCAGGTCTTTTCTACAAAAGATGGTAGACCTACTAACGCCATATTCGGATTTACTAAATTGCTGTTCAAAATAATGAACGAGAACAAGCCTGACTATATAATCGTAACCTTCGATATGCACGCACCTACGTTCAGGCATAAAATGTTCGACGGTTATAAGGCTACACGTTCGCCTATGCCTGCCGAGCTTGCCGCACAGGTTCAGCCGTTAAAGTCGCTTTTATCCGCAATGAATATAGCAATCTGTCAGAAAGAAGGGTTGGAAGCCGACGATTTGTTGGGTACGCTTTCAAAAAGGTTTGACGTGCACAGTTATATCTATACGGGTGATAGGGATTCTTACCAACTCGTTGACGAAAAAACGGATATTTACTATACCAAGCGCGGAATAACCGACCTTTATAAACTTACGAACGAAAATTTTGAAAACGAAATGGGTTTTAAGCCTTCGCAGGTTATCGACCTAAAGGCATTAATGGGTGATAAATCGGACAATATCCCCGGTGTTGCAGGGGTAGGCGAAACTACAGCAAAAAAGCTTATTGCCGAATATCAAACGCTCGACGGCGTATACGAGCATATTAGCGAGATTAAATCTTCTGCACTTCGTAAAAAGCTTGAGGAAGGAAGGGAAAGCGCATACCTTTCATATAAGCTTGCAACAATCGACCGCAACTGCGACGTTGAAATAAACTTGGACGACTGCAAAACGCCTACTGAGTTCTCTCAGGAAGTCAGGGAAATGTTCGTTGACTTCGAGTTTAAGTCGCTTATAAGTCTTTTAGGTGAAGAAAATCAAGAGATTAGCGCAAGCGAAATTGAATACCCCGAAGTTATCGTTATTAATAATGAGGTTGATTTACAGACTTTAGCGAATAAGAGCGGTCAATTCTTTATCGATTTAACCGATAACGGGGCGACGATTTATCACGATAGTAAATTCTACAGCGTCGTCTGCGAGGCTGTAGACCTGTTTTGTACGTTCTCAATTGACCAAGCAATAGAGTGCATAGGTAAGATTTTTGAGAACGTTCAAAACAGCGTGGTAGTGTACGATTTTAAAGGCTTATTGCACCGATTTAATGTTCTTGGCATTGAATGCAACTGCGAGGTGGACGACTTATCGGTAATGAATTATATTGCCGATTATTTCAGTACGGCGTCAAGTATGGAGGAATTGTGCAAGGAAAAGGGGTATGATTACTCATTTAGCGCATTCGTGATGAGCAGAATTTACGACGAGTATATTCAAACGATTAAAAGCGACGGGCTTGAAAAACTCTATTACGACATTGAAAGACCTCTTATAAAAGTACTGTTTTCTATGGAAAAGAACGGCGTGCAGGTCGATTTAGCCCAACTTGAGGCGCTCGGGGAAAAATATTCTAACAATATTAAAGATTTAAGCTCAAAGATTTACGAGCTATGCGGCTGTGAATTTAACCTTAATTCTCCCTCGCAGCTCGGCGACGTGTTATTTACAAAGCTCGGTTTAAAGTCGGGCAAAAAGAATAAGTCGGGTAAATACTCTACTAACGCCGAAGTGTTGGAATCGCTTGCAGAAGAGAGCGAGGTCGTAAGGCTTATTTTAAAATACAGGCTGTATCAAAAGCTTTATTCAACCTACATCGAGGGCATTAAGCCTCTTATTGAAAGAAAGACTAATCTCGTGCATACGACGTATAAGCAGACGCTTACTACGACGGGCAGGCTATCAAGTGCAAACCCTAACCTACAAAATATTCCCATACGCGAAGAAGAGGGCAGGGAGCTTAGAAAGCTGTTCATTCCGAGAGAGGGAAACGTTCTAATCGACGCCGACTATTCGCAGATTGAATTAAGGCTTTTGGCGCATTTTTCAGGTTGTAAAGAGCTTATCGAGGCGTATGCGGCTGACGAGGACGTGCATTCGGTTACTGCGTCTCAGGTGTTCGGCGTAGATTTAAAAGATGTTACGCCCCATATGCGCAGGCAGGCTAAGGCGGTTAACTTCGGTATTATTTACGGCATTAGTGAGTTTGGTCTTGCAAAGAATATCGGCGTTGACGTAAAGACCGCCAAAGAATATATTGCAACTTATTTTAAGCGTTATTCTGCTGTTAAAGAGTATATGGATTCAAACGTTGAATTTGCAAAAAAACACGGCTACGTTGCAACTTTGACGGGCAGAAAACGCTATATCAAAGAGATTAATTCTACTAATTACAACCTTAGACAGTTTGGTGAAAGGGCGGCAATGAATATGCCGTTGCAGGGCTCAAGTGCGGATATTATAAAAATTGCTATGGTTAATATTTATAACCGCCTTAAAAAAGAAGGGTTAAAGACTAAGCTTATTTTGCAGGTACACGACGAACTTGTGTTGGATGCGCCTAAAGCCGAGGAGGAAATAGCAACTAAAATTTTGAAAGAAGAGATGGAAAACGCCGTAAAATTGAGAGTTCCTTTAACGGTAGACGTTCATAGTGGTGAAAATTGGTATGAAGCAAAATAAAATTAAAATTGCGGTGACGGGCGGCATAGGCAGCGGTAAGTCTACCGTTTGTAAAATTATAAATTCTTTGGGTTATCCCGTCTATTCCTGCGACGAAGTCTATAAGTCGGTTTTAACTGACAGGCAGACGGTTGAGGAGCTTAAAAGTGAGTTTGGCACGCTAATCTTAAACGAGGACGGAAGCATAAATAGGGCAAGCCTTTCAGCCGTAGTCTTTAATAACGAAAAAAAATTAGATAGATTAAATACAATTACTCACCCCAAAATTTTTAAAAAATTATTTTCAATTTCAAAAGACGAGAGCGGAATAGTTTTTTATGAAGTCCCGCTTTTATTCGAGGGAGGATACCAAAATTTGTTCGACGGCGTTTTGGTCGTATTAAGGGATAGGGGGCAAAGAATCGCTTGCGTAATGAATCGTGACGGTTTAAAGGAAGAAGAGGTCATAAGTCGTTTAAATAGACAATTTAATTACGATATTAACGATTTTGCAGAGTACTATGTCATACATAATGACGGCAATATTGACAATTTAACTGATAAAATTATCGATTTTTTAAAATCTTTGCGAAAAAATTTCTCGTTATAAAAAAACCTAAATTAATTTAAATTGAATATTTTTTTTGCTTGACTTAAAGGTGGAAATGTTATAGAATAACTATGCTTTAGAGCAACGCACTCATGGCGGAATTGGCAGACGCGCAAGACTAAGGATCTTGTGAAGCAATTCATGCAGGTTCAACTCCTGTTGAGTGCACCA